>JBBQCQ010000070.1:0-10314 GCA_038318835.1 Gemmatales bacterium
TCGAGACCCGCCTGGATCACCCCGGCGGGTCTCGAAGACTCGACCCACCCTACAACTTTTCCCTGCCACATTCGTCCTCGCCTGTCATTTCGGCGGATACACTTCTTGTCTGTCATCGCCCGCAACTGTCTGTTGTTTCGCACCTTACGCCATCTTCACGCTCGCGGCATCGGGTTTGCTTCTCGGCGGTCACGCGATACCCTTGCCCCTTCACAGGAACTCACCGGATGGCCGCTAAGCAACTCGCCTTCGCCGACGATGCCCGTCAGAAACTGCTCGCCGGCGCGAGCAAACTCGCCCGTGCGGTGCGATCCACGCTCGGGCCACGCGGCCGCAATGCCGTGCTCGACAAGGGCTGGGGTGCCCCGAACGTGACCAAGGACGGCGTGACCGTCGCCGAGGATATCGAACTGCAAGACCCGTTCGAGAACATGGGCGCGCAGCTCATCAAGGAAGCCGCCAGCAAGACTAGCGACGTGGCCGTTGACGGCACCACCACCGCGACCGTGCTCGCCGAGTTCATCTTCCGCGAAGGCCTGAAGGCGATCGCCGGCGGGCACGACCCGATGGCCGTCGTTCGCGGCATTCAGATCGGCGTCGAGAAGGTCGTGGACGAGCTTCACAAGATCGCCGAGAAGATCGACCCGAAGGACACGAAGGAAATCACCGAAGTCGCGACTATCTCCGCGAACAACAACAAGGAGATCGGCAAGAAGCTGGCCGAGGCGATGAAACTCGTCGGCGCGAACGGCGTCATCACGATCGAAGAAGGCAAGACCAACGACACGGAACTGGACGTGGTCCAGGGCATGCAGTTCGACCGCGGCTTCCTGTCGCCGCACTTCGTCAACAACCAGGACAGTGTCACCTGCGAGTTCGACAACCCGTACATCCTCATCTTCGAAGAGAAGGTGTCGGCCGTCAAAGACTTGATCCCGCTACTCGAAAAGCTCAGCCAACAGAAGGCCCCGCTGGTCATCATCGCCGAAGACGTTGAAGGCGAAGCCCTGGCGACGCTGGTGCTAAACAAGCTCAAGGGCGTGCTGCAAGTGTGTGCGGTGAAGGCTCCCGGCTACGGTGACCGCCGCAAGGCCATGCTCGAAGACATTGCCATCCTCACCAATGGCAAGGCGATCTTCAAGGACCTCGGCGTGGAACTGGAGAACGTCCAGATCACCGACCTGGGCCGGGCGAAGAAGGTCAAGATCGACGCCGAGAACACGACCATCACAGAAGGCGCGGGCAAGAAGGCCGCCATCGAGGGCCGGTGCAACGTGATCCGGGCCGAGATCGAGAAGACCGACAGCGAGTACGACCGCGAGAAGCTGCAAGAGCGGCTGGCGAAACTGGCCGGCGGCGTGGCCCAGGTGAAGGTCGGGGCCGCCACCGAAACCGAGATGAAGGAACGCAAGGCCCTCTACGAAGACGCGCACGCGGCCACCGCGGCAGCCATCGAAGAAGGCATCGTCCCCGGCGGCGGCGTGGCGCTCTTGAACGCCCGCAAGGTGCTGGAACGCGGCGGGAAGGCCGAAGGCGACGAAGCCGCTGGCCTACGGGTGCTGATTCGCGCTCTGGAAATGCCCTGCCGCCTGATCGCCGAGAACGCCGGCAAGGACGGCACGGTCATCGTCAGCCACATCCTGAAGGGCAAGGACAAGAACTACGGCTACAACGCCGACACCGACACCTTTGAAGACCTGCGCAAGGCCGGCGTCATCGACCCGGTGAAGGTCACGCGGTCGGCCCTGCAAAACGGGGCGAGCGTGGCCTGCCTGCTGCTCACCAGCGAAGGCGTGATCGCCGACATCCCGGAGCCGAAGGGCGCGGGCGGCGACCACCACCACGATCACGATGGCGGCGGCGGCAGGGGCGGCATGGGCGGCATGGGCGGCATGGGAATGGGTGGCATGGGCGGGATGATGTAAGGCAGTCGCACTCCACCCGTCGAGGCGACGGGTGGGCTTTTCGTCTCAGACAATTCACCAAACCAACGATACGCGGAGTTTAACAATGGCGAAGGGCGACAAGGCTGCTGTACTGCGGCCGCTCGATGATCGGATCGTGGTCGAACCGCAGGAAGCGGAACAGAAGACGGCCGGCGGGATTCTGCTGCCGGACAACGCGCAACAGAAGCCGCAGTCGGGCAAGGTCATCGCGGCCGGCCCCGGCAAGCTCAGCGAGAGCGGCCAACGGCTGGCCATGAGCGTGAAGGTCGGCGACACCGTCCTGTACGGCAAGTACAGCGGCAGCGATGTGGACGTCGCCGGCAAGGAAATCAAAATCCTCCGCGAGAGCGAACTGCTCGCGAAAGTCACGAAGTAACACCAAACCCTCAATACACATTCACTGCAGAGGGCACGAGAGGGCACATGAGAAAAACAGAAGAGAGTGTTAAAGGCATTCGTTGAAACTCTCTTCTTGGTTTTCCTCTCGTGCCCTCATGTGCCCTCTGCGGTGAATCATCCGGAGATATTCAATATGGCGAAGCAACTGCTCTATACCGACGACGCCCGTAAGAAGCTCCTGGCCGGGGCCGAGAAGCTGGCGAAGGCCGTCGGCGTCACGCTCGGGCCAACCGGGCGGAACGTCATCATCGACAAGTCCTTCGGCGGGCCGACTGTCACCAAGGACGGCGTCTCGGTTTCCAAGGAAATCGAACTGCCTGATCCATTCGAGAACATGGGCGCGAAGCTCGTCAACGCCGTCGCCCAGAAGGCGAACGACGTGGCCGGCGACGGCACCACGACGGCCACCGTGTTGGCCCTCGCGATCTACCAGGAAGGTCTCCGCACCATCGGCGTCGGGGCCAACCCGATGGCCGTCAAGCGGGGTATCGACAAGGCCGTCGCGAAGGCCGTCGAAGTTCTCGAAGGCACGCTCGTCAAGAAGCTGACGAAGCCGGAAGAACTGGAACAGGTCGCCACCATCTCGGCGAACAACAACCCGACCGTCGGCAAGATGATGGCCGAGGCGATGAACAAGGTCGGCCAAGATGGCGTCATCACCATCGAAGAAGGCAAGACCAGCGAAACGCAGATCGAGTACCTCGAAGGGATGCAGTTCGACAAGGGTTACATCAGCCCGTACTTCGCGGCCGGCAACGCCGACCTGAAGTGGGAAGCCGAGAACCCGCTCATCCTGATTTACGAGAAGAAGCTGTCGAACGTCCGCGAGTTCCTGCCGCTGCTCGAAAAGGCCGCCCAGGCCCAACGGCCGCTGCTCATCATCGCGGAAGATGTGGAGAGCGAAGCCCTGGCGATGCTCGTCGTCAACAAGCTCCGCGGCCTCATCGACGTGTGCGCCGTGAAGGCCCCCGGCTTCGGCGACCGTCGTAAGGCCATGCTCGCGGACATCGCCACCCTCATCGGCGGCGAGTTCATCAGCGAAGACCTCGGCCTGAAGCTCGAAAGCATCGAGCTGGAACAACTCGGCACGGCCGACCACGTGGTCGTCGAGAAGGAAAACACCACGATCATCGTGAAGCCGGACGCCGATCGGGAGCAGGCGATCATGGACCGCGTGCAGATGATCCGCACGCAGATGGACCAGACGACCAGCAGCTACGACAAGGAAAAGTTCAGCGAACGGCTCGCGAAGCTTGTCGGCGGTGTGGCCATCATCCGCGTCGGGGCGGCGACCGAAGCCGAGATGAAGCAGCAGAAGGACTTGGTGGAAGACGCCCTGCACGCGACCCGCTATGCGGTCGCCGAAGGCATCGTCCCCGGCGGTGGCGTGGCCCTCTTGCGCTGCGTGCCGGAAGTCCAGAAACTGGCCGACAAGCTCAAGGGCGACGAACGGGCTGGGGCCGAGATCGTGGCCCGCGCGCTGACGAAGCCGGTTCGCATCATCGCCGAGAACTGCGGCGTGGACGCAGCCGTGATCGCCGACGAGGTGACGACCCGCGGCGAGAAGTCGTCGAACATCGGCTACAACGCCAACACCGGCGAGTACGTCGATATGTTCAAGGCCGGCATCATCGACCCGCTGGTCGTGACCCGCTCGGCCCTGACGAACGCGGCGAGTATCGCCGGCCTGATGCTGACGACGGAAGTCGTCATCACCAAGATCGACGAAGACGACAAGGCGTCGAAGGTCGCCGGCGCGATTGCGTAAGCGGCGGCCCGCAAGGAAATAGTTAAAAGGAAAAGGGTAAATGGAAGAGACGAGGAGCACAGTGGCTCTGGTCTTTCTACCTTTTCCTTTTTCCTTTTTAATTGAGGGTCGTCGAGGTAGTCAGCTTTCCCGAAAACCGCCGCGATTCCCTTCCGAGGCGTCGTGGCGGGATTACGATGAAAGCTGACCGTCGGCCGTTTGGGGAGGCGTCGGATTCGGAATTCCTAAACCTCAGATTTCGTTCGAGCGAATAGACTGGTAGTACACTCCTCACGAGGGCCTTGCCGTGGACGAGCCAGTCACCGACGCCCCGACCAGTAGGACGATCTATCGCTGGATTTATTACTTCGGCCGGGGGTTCCTCCTCGCCGGGGTTGTGCTGTTCTTGATGAACTTTGCCACCATTTTCGGCGTCCTCGTGACGGGACGGCCGAAGGACCCGAAGACTGTTCACGAGTTGACGGGCCGCTGGATTCTCGGCGGCGGGCTGTTCCTCGTCGGTTGCACGCTCCAAAGCCTCGGCGGCTTCTTCGGCTGGCGGGGCGAGGGAGCGGTCCAGGCTCTGTTGCACAATCGCGGCGTCGGCCGGTCCTGATTCGCCCCGAACTCTGCCTTCGTGATATGGTACCTTCTTCCCGACCCCGTTGACCCTGACATGACCAAGCGCGATTACTACGAAGTCCTCAGCGTCACGAAGTCGGCGAACGGCGACGAGATTAAGAAATCGTTCCGCAAGCTGGCGATGCAGTACCACCCCGACCGCAACGGCGGCGACTCCGACGCGACCGAGAAGTTCAAGGAAGCTCAGGAAGCGTTCGAGGTGCTGTCCGACGCCGAGAAGCGGAGCATCTACGACCGCCACGGCCACGACGGGTTGAACGCCCAGGGCGGGTTCGGCGGTGGTGGCGTGGACCTGTCGGAGATGTTCGGCGATTTGTTCGGCAGCTTCTTCGGCGGGGGCGGGGGCGGCGGCGGGCGACGGCAGCGACAAGGCCCGCAAGCGGGCAGCGATATACAAGTTGTCGTGGACATCGACCTGAAGGAAGCCGTCCTCGGCACGAAGCGGACGATCACCCTCCAGACAGAAGACGTGTGCGGCACCTGCAACGGCAGCGGGGCGAAGCCAGGCACGACGCCGACGCCGTGCCGACGGTGCGGCGGGCAGGGCGTGACCATCCAGCGGCAAGGTATCTTCCAGGTGCAAGCCGCGTGTACGGCGTGCGGCGGTCGCGGGATGATTAACCCTGACCCGTGTTCGGGCTGCCGCGGCAACGGCCGCATCGCGAGCCGGAAGACGGAAGAAATCGACATCCCGCCCGGCGTCGATTCGGGCAACCGCATCCGGCACACGGGCAAGGGCGACGCCGGCAGTGCGGGGGCCCCGCGCGGCGATCTCGAAGTCGTTGTCCGCGTGAAGGATCATCGTTTCTTCCAGCGGGACGGGCACAACCTCATTTGCCAGTGGCCGATCACGTTCAGCCAGGCGGCACTCGGCGGGCCGATCGAGATTACCACGCTCACCGGCGACAAGGTCCGGCACGAACTGCCCCGCGGCCTCCAGACGCACGAAGTCATCCGCCTCCTCGGCCACGGTATGCCGCACGTCCGCAGCCCGAAGAAGCGCGGCGACCTGCTCATTCAAGTGGTCGTGGACACGCCGCAAACGGTCACGCCCGAGATGGAGCAACTCTTCCGGCAACTTGCCGTGATGGAGAACGCCCAGGTCGCCAGCCCGCCGAAGAAGAGCTTTTTCAGCAAGCTGAAGGATTGGATCACCCCGGACGAGAAGAAGTGAATGTTCATTAGTTACTGGTGATTCGTTATTGGACGAACCGAACCAACTTTTCACCAATAACTAATCACGAATAACCAATGACGGAACCTACCATGACTCCCACCGACGACCTCCCCGACCCGCCGCCTTACGATGATGTGCCGCTGTTCGATGCGGCAGCCTTGCAGGCCGATCTCGACAAGGCGCAGCGGCAGATCGCGGATTATAAATCGCTGATCGCCGACTTCGACAACTCGAAGAAGCGACTGTACCAGGACGCCGAGCGGCAGCGGAAGTATGCCCACGAAGGGCTGGCGAAGGACTCGCTGGCTGTCATCGACAACCTCGACCGGGCGATGGCCGAGGCGAAGAAAGTCGGCGAGGAAGGCCCGCTGGCGAAGGGTGTGCAGGCGACCGTCAGCCTGTTCATCGACGTGCTGAAGCGGCACGGCGTCAACCGCATCGCCGTCGAGGCCGGCACGCCGTTCGACCCGAACTTGCACCAGGCCGTGATGCAGCAGCCGTCGGCCGCGGTGCCACCGGGAGCGGTGGTGCAGGTGCTGCAACAGGGCTTCACGCTGCACGACCGCGTCTTGCGGCCGGCGAGTGTCATCGTCTCGGCGGAGGCGTAACGCGATGCCGACCTACGACTACCAGTGCGATGCCTGCAACCACACGTTCGAGGAGTGGCAGTCGTTCAAGGACGACGAACTGACGAAGTGCCCGAAGTGCAAGAAGAAGAAACTTCGCCGACTGCTCAGTGGCGGGGCGGCCCTGATCTTCAAGGGGTCCGGCTTCTACGAGACGGACTACCGCAAGGATAGCTACAAGGACGCCGAAAAGAAAGACGCCGACGCGGCGAAGCCGGTCGAGACGAAGGCCGAGGGCACCGAGGCGAAGCCAGCCGAGGTGAAGCCGGAAGTGAAGGCCGAGGCGAAGCCAGAACCGAAGGCCGAGGCGAAGCCGAAGAAGAAGCCGAAAAGCTGAATCCGATCTTTAGCCGCAGATTCACGCAGAAAACGCGATAAAAACCAAATTACGATTTCGATTTCGGTTTGATCTGCGTTCTCTGCGTGAATCTGCGGCTGGATTCTTGCTTTAAGCCAGCACCCCTTGCACCACTTCGCCGTGGACGTTCGTCAGGCGGCGGTGGATGCCGTTGTGGTAGAACGTCAGCTTCTCATGATTCAGCCCGAGTAGGTGCAACACGGTGGCATGGAAGTCGGGCCACGGCACCGGCCGCTCGGCCACCTTCCAGCCCACGTCGTCGGTCGCTCCGTACACGCTACCGGCCTTCAGCCCGGCCCCGGCCAGCCACACGCTGAAGGCGTACTTGTTGTGGTCGCGGCCCGGCCCCACCACGCTCGGCCCCGATTGCGCGAACGGCGTGCGGCCGAACTCTGTCGTGAAGAGCACGAGCGTGTCCGTCAGCATTCCGCGTTGCTTCAGGTCGCGGAGCAGGGCCCCCACGGGGCGGTCGATGCGTTCAGCCTCGATCGTGTGGTTCTGCTTCACGTTCTCGTGCGCGTCCCAACTCACCCGCGGGCTACCGGCGACCGGCCCACCGGAGAACAGTTGCACGAACCGCACGCCCTTGTCCAACAGTCGCCGGGCGAGCAGGCAGTTGCGGCCGAATGGGGCGGTCTTCGGGTCGTCGAGGCCGTACATCGCGTGCGTGGCTTTCGTCTCCTTCGACACATCGGCGACGGCCGGCACGGAAAGCTGCATCCGGGCGGCGAGTTCGTAACTGCGGGTGCGGGCCGCGAGCAGGTCATCGGCCCCGGACTGCTCGCGGTGGGCCGCGTTCATGGCCTTCAGCAGTTCGCGAGCATCGGCCTCGCCGGGTTGCTTCACCTTCGGGAACAGATCGCGAACAGGCGACTCGCCAGGTTGCAACACGACCCCCTGATGCTCGGCCGGGAGGAAGCCGTTCGCCCACACGGCCGCCCCGCCGTTCGGCTGGCCACGCGGGTCGGGCAGCACCACATACGCGGGCAGGTCCTCCGATTCGCTGCCGAGGCCGTAGCTGGCCCAACTACCCATCGAGGGGAAACCGCTGAACTGAAAGCCGCTGTTGCCGAGGTACAGGGCCGGCGTGTGGTTCGCGGAGTCGGCCGTCATCGAGCGGATGAGCGTGAGTTCGTCGGCCATCTCGGCGATGTGCGGGAACAGATCAGAGATCATCAGCCCCGACTTGCCGCGGGGTTTGAACTTCCAGTCCGGCTGCCGCAACAGGCCGAACTGCCCAAAGAACGTGTCGGGCGTCTCGGTGGTGGCGAGTTTCTGGCCGTGCAACTTCGCGAGCTTCGGTTTGTAGTCGAACGAGTCGAGGTGGCTCAGCCCGCCGATGAGCGAGATGTGAACGACCCGCTTCGCCTTCGCCAGGAAGTGCGGCTTCGGGGCCGCGGCGGCATCACGCCCGAGCAGGTGCAGCATCGCCGTGGCCGCGAGGCCGCCGACGGACCACGAGGCGAAGTCGCGACGGGCGGGGAGAAAAGTCATGCGGTCACTCATAGTAGTAGACACACTCCGTGTGCCGTCTCCTTCCCGCCGAAGCGATCTGGTGCAGGTCTCAGTGGCCGACAGCAGACGGCACACGGAGTGTGCCTACTACTATGGTCGCAGTTCGCCCTACTCGATCACCACGAATTCGTTGCAGTTGAACAGCACGCGGCCGAGTGCCGCCAGGCCGTGCTTCGCCACGAAGGCCGCAGCGGCTTTCTGCTCGTCGGCCGTCGGCACTCGGCTGAGAGCGAGTCGATACGCTTGTGTCACCTTCGCTGACACAGCGATGTCACCGGCCGTCGCACACGCGGCGTCCACTCGTTCGGCGAAGTAGCCGCTCATGCGAAGGACGAGGCTGTTGTTCCAGAGGGCCAGGGCTTGCAGCGGCGTGGTCGTCACCTGTCGCCGTGGCGTGAGCGCCGACGGGTCGGGGCAGTCGAAGGTTTCCAGCAGGGCCGAGCGTTCGCCCCGCGGCGAGAAGCGATAGACCGTGCGGCGGTTGAACGCGGTCCCCGTCGGGTCGATCGGCTCGTAGAACTTCGTGCCGGCGTTGCCGTGCGTGCGCACGTCGTAGAACGGCGGCCCGCCGACGGTCGCGTTCAGTTGGCCGGCCGCGGTCAAGATCGCGTCGCGCACCGCCTCGGCCTCCAGCCGCGTCGGCGACTTCCGCCACAGGAAGCGGTTGTCGGCATCGACGGCGAACGCGGCCGGGTTCTTTGCCGATGCCTGCCGATATGTCGCGGATGTGACGATGAGTTTGTGCAGGTACTTCAGCGACCAGCCGTGGGCGACGAGTTCGGCCGCGAGGTGGTCGAGCAGTTCCGGGTGCGACGGTCGCCCGCCGTTGAAGCCGAGATCGCTCGGCGTATCGACAAAGCCGACGCCGAAGTGATGATGCCAGAGGCGGTTGACCATCACGCGGGCGAACAGCGGGTTCTCCGGGCGGGCGATCCATGCGGCCAACTTCGCCCGGCGTTGCCCGTCGCTCGCGTCCGGGAGCAGGCCGAAGTCCGCGGCCCCCACGGCGGCCACGCCACCGGCCGACACCACCGCCCCCGGCTTCTCGACGCTGCCACGGCCGAGCACGTGCGTCACCGGCACAGCCTTCGCCACCGCGGCGAACACCGGCTGCGGCCGCGGCACGGCCGCGAGTCGTTCGCGGAGCTTCGCTCGCTCGGCCTGTAGAGTTGCACGTTCCCCCTGCTCCGCGGTCGTGAGGGCGGCGAGCAATTCCTTCTCGGAAACGCCGACCGCATCGGGGCCAGCCTTCGCGGAGGCGGCGACTTCGCGGGCCGTCAGTGCCCGGTCGTACAGCCGGGCTTCCTCGATGTCGCCGGTCAGGAACGCCGAGCCGCCGCCGGTGTGCCTCATGCCGAAGAGAACACGCGACTCGGCGGCCTTGAACGTCACCGCGTCGCCGGCGCGATACGGTTCGCCGTAAGGCTGGCCATTGCGGTAGAGCGCGACGCGGCCATCGGCGTGATAAACGATGGCCGCGTGAACCGGCTCGCCCGTGAGTGTTTCCGGCCCGCCGACTACGTCGCGGGTGCGGGTGAAGTTGTTGCTGCCGGCCATCCACGTCCGCGGTTGTCGCTCGGCGAAGACGAGCGAATCGAACACGCCGCCCGTTTCCACGGTGACGACACCGCCGCCGCGCTGGTCGAGCGTCGGCAGCACGACCCAGGCTTCCAGTGTCTTCTCCCGCAGGTCTTTCGTCAGCGACGGCGTCACGGCGTGAGCCTTGCGGCCGTCGAGTTTCAGCCGCCCGTCGGCAACGGTCGCGCCATCCTTCAACACGCCGTGCAGCGAACCGAGGGCGTCGGTCGCGTCCTTCTCGAAGGTCCACCGACTGATGGGCGACACCGCGAGCGTGGCCGGCTTGGCGACCCGCTGCCGTCCGACCGCTTCGAGAGCGGAGAGCT
>JBBQCQ010000071.1:0-10312 GCA_038318835.1 Gemmatales bacterium
GACCCGATCGGAGTCATGTTGGCAGAACCCTGGTGTAGAAGGAAGAATTTGCCCAAATTACCATGAAGAGGCCGGGACCGGAAGGGGGTACAGGCGGAAACCATGAAGAGAATTTGGAACGTATCCTGCTCGCGAATCACCCGGGCGTGAACAAAGGTCGCGGAAAAACGTGTTGTCGGAGGGTTTGAACGTGCCGTAATCGCTACGCGCCAGATAATCACTACATCGAAACGAAGATGGAGATTTGATTTCTCTCCCTTCACTTCTCGAAACACTATCACATCAGTTAGTCTAGCCCCATGTCCCACGCAACGCCGACAAGCACACTTTCAGAACCGAGCGGCGCGGACGGGCGGGCGATCTCCGCCTGCCGCACCAGGGTCTTGCTCGTCGACGACCAGGTGATCGTCGGGGAGTCGGTCCGGCGGATGCTCGAAGACGATCCGACTGTCGAGCTGAAACACTGCCTCGACCCGGCCGCGGCCCTGACGACGGCGACGGCGTTTCAACCGACGGTCATCCTGCAAGACCTCGTCATGCCGGAAATCGACGGGCTGTTGCTCGTCAAGTTCTTCCGTGCCAACCCCGGCACCCGCGACGTGCCGATGATCGTCCTTTCGAGCAAGGAAGAACCCGTCGTGAAAGCCCGAGCGTTCGCGCTAGGGGCGAACGATTACCTTGTCAAGTTGCCGGACAAGCTCGAACTGGCAGCGCGTGTGCGGTATCACTCGGAGGCCTACCAGCGGCTTCTCGAACGCAACGAAGCGTACCGCCGACTCACCGAGAGCGAACGGCAGCTAGCCCAAGAAGTAGGGCAGGCGGCCCGGTACGTCAAGTCGCTGCTACCGCCGCCACTGCGGGGCGAGGTACTGGCCGACGGCAAGTTCGTGCCATCCACGCAACTCGGCGGGGACATGTTCGGTTACTACTGGATCGACGACGACCATCTGGCCCTCTACCTGCTCGATGTCAGCGGCCACGGCGTCGGGTCGTCGCTGCTGGCCGTGTCGGCGTCCAACACGATCGCGGCCCGGTCATTGCCAGACACCGACTTTCGCGACCCGGCGGCGGTACTCACCCGGCTCAATGACACGTTTCAGATGGATCGTCAGGACGGCAAGTACTTCACCATCATCTATGCCGTCTACCACCGCACGACCCGTACCCTGCGATACTGCAACGCTGCCCATCCCGCGGGCCTGTTGCTCGACCCAACCGGCGGCGTGAAACAACTCGAATCGGGCAATCCCTGGATCGGCATGCTCCCGCCAGGGCTTCTCTTCGAGGGCGGCGAGGTGACGGTTCCGCCCGGCTCGCGGCTACTGCTCTACAGCGACGGCGTGTGCGAAATCGAACGACCCGACGGCACCTACTGGCCGCCCGATGAGTTCGTCGAGTTTGTGGCGGGCCTCGACCGCACGGCCGACCTGCCGGGTCTGCTGTACGCGGAAGCCCGTCGTCTCCGTCGTGCGGAAATTCTCGACGACGATTTTTCCATCCTCGACATTCGATTCTGATTGTTCGCCCGAGGGGATCATGAAAAGGCTCAAAGATTACAGCATCCGAACCCGTCTGTACGGCCTCGTCGTGAACGCGGTCCTCGGCTTTGCGGCGACGCTCGGCCTCACGTATTGGATGAGCGGCGAGTACGCCGTGAATGGGCCGATCTACCATCGGCTGATGGCCCGCAAGTCTGCGATGTGCGAGTACCAGCCGTCCAGCCTGATGGCCACGGAACCGGCCCTCAAGCTCGCACTCCTGCTCGCCTCCAACGACCCCGCGGAGAGTCGGTCTCTACTTGATGCCTACCGGAGGTACGCGACCCAGTACCGCGACCGGCGGGACTTCATGCGTCGCGAACTCTTCGACGGCGCGGAGAAACAGGCTCTCGAACGGAACGTTTTCCCGCCGGCGGATCAGTTCCTGCAAATCGCGGAAGACGAATTCCTGCCGTTGGTCGCGAAGAATGAAAAGGTGCCGGCCGGCAAGTTGCTCCTCGAACGAATGCGGCCCCTGTACCTGAAACACCGCGAGGCGATCAACCGCACGGTGGAAATCGGTCAGCAAGCAACCGACGCCGAGGAAGAAGCCGTCCGTCGGCAGATCCAGTGGGGCAACACCATCCTGCTTTTGATTAGCGTTGGCACGGTGCTACTCATCGGTCTTTCGGGGTGGTACTTGTCGGTCACGATCCACCGCTCGGCCGAGGTTCTGCTCCAGCGGGTCCGCCAGATGGCAACCGGGGCGAGCGACTTGACTGCACGGGTGCCCGTCAATTCGCGGGATGAAATGGGCCAGCTTGCCGAGGGGATCAACGCCATGGTCTTCAAGATTCAGTCTGTCGTCACGAAGGTGCGGGAATCGAGCCTCCAGATTCTGTCGGCGGCGTCCCAGATTGCGGCGACCGCACGGCACCAGGAAGCGACCGTTAGCGGCCTGAGTAGCGCGACGACGGAAGTCGCTGCCGCCGTCCGCGAAATCAGCGCTACCGGGAAGGAACTTTCGGGCACGATGAACGAGGTGAACGGCCGGGCGAACCAGGCGGCGCGGCTGGCATCGGCGGGCCGCGAACGGCTCAGCGGTATGGAGCAAACCATGCACCAACTCGTTTCGTCAACCGCGTCCATCTCGGGCAAACTCGCCACGATCCGCGAGAAGGCGGATAACATCAACATGGTGGTGCTCACGATCACGAAGGTCGCGGATCAAACGAACCTCCTCTCGATCAATGCCGCCATCGAGGCCGAGAAGGCCGGGGAGTTCGGCCGTGGGTTCCTCGTCGTGGCCCGCGAGATCCGCCGGCTGGCCGACCAGACGGCCGTGGCCACCCTCGACATCGAGAATATCGTGCGGCTGATGCAGGAGGCTGTGGCGACGGGTGTGATGCAAATGGACAAATTCAGCGATGAGGTTCGCACGAGTGTCACCCGCGTCGGCGACATCAACACGCAGACTGGGCAAATCATCACGGAAGTGTCGGGCCTGAGCGATCGGTTTGAGCAGGTCAACGAAGGGATGCGGAACCAATCCGTCGGCGCGGGGCAGATCAACGACGCGATGGTGAGCATGAGCGGCGACATCCGCAAGACGGCCGCGTCGCTCGAAGAGTTCAACCGGGCGACGGCCCACCTCCGTGAGTCGATCGAGTTGCTGAATCAGGAAGTCGCCCAGTTCCAAGTGTGATTCATGTTGCTGCTCACCTTCCAGGTCGGTTCGGAGGCGGTCGGACTGGACATCCGCCGGGTCCGGGAGGTCATCCCGCGCGTCCGCCTGCAACGGTCCACAGGTGGGCCGGAGTGGCTCGCCGGCGTGTTCGTGTACCACGGCCGAGTCGTGCCGGTCGTCGATCTACACCAACTCGCCGGACACGAGCCGTGCCCCGAGCATTTGAGTAGCCGCATCATCCTGCTGCCCGTGGCGACCGACACCCGCGGCGAGCACCTTTACGGCATCCTCGCGACGCAGGTGGCCGACCTGCGAGAAGTGCCGGACGATGCGCCGGCGATGAAATCTGTCGTCGAAGACGGCGGCGTCGATCTCGGCTCGACCATCGCTGACAGCGGGGGCGTGCTGCGTCTCCTCGACCCGGAGCGAATGCTACCCCCGGCCGCCCGTCGCCAACTTCTGCTCGCCGCGGGAGTCTCCGCATGAGCCTCGACGCGATCCGGCGGGAGGTGAAAGACCGCCTCGGCTTCGACGCCGATTCGCTCGGCGAGTCCGGCCTGCGGACGGCCGTCGAGGAGCGACGGACCGCCATCGGGTGTGCCGATCTGCTGTCGTATGCCAACCGATTGAAGCAAGACGCCCAGGAATTCCAGGTTCTCGCGGAACTTCTCGTCGTCACGGAGACGTGGTTCTACCGCGGTGGCGACCTGTTCCCGTTCCTCGCCCGCCGCGTGGCCTCGGTGATCGGCAGCGGCCGTGTCTGTCGGGTGTTGTGCGTGCCGTGCAGTTCGGGCGAAGAGCCGTACTCGCTGGTCATCGCGCTGACCGAGGCCAACCTTTCGCCGACCGGCTGGGAAATCGACGCCATCGACGTGAGTCCGCGGGCGGTCGCGGCCGCCCGCCTCGCGGAGTACCGGGAGTTCTCGTTCCGCCGGTGCCCTGCGTGGGTGCGGGACCGCTACTTCTATCGTACGGAACGGGGGTGGGGCCTTTCGCACGCGGTTCGCGAAAGCGTGCGGTTCCGCGTCGGCAATGCCCTCGATACGCCGCCGACCAACGCCCCGGCCTACGATCTGATCCTGTGTCGGAACTTGCTCATCTATCTGACCCCGAACGCGAGGCAGCGTGTGATCGACGGCCTGACGGCCCAGCTCGCACCCGACGGCTGGCTCGGCGTCGGCCACGCGGAACCGTCGGTTCTCGCCGGCCGGTCGTTTCGCCCGGTCGGGCCAGCGGAACACTTTCTCTTCAGCCGCTCGCCCGTCGATGTCGTCGTAGCACCCCGAATCGAGCCACCGAAGGTTCCCGCTTTGCCGTTGCCCTCGGTGCCACCGCCACCCGCCGTGTTAAGCCCAATCCCGGCGGCGGAGATTCCGAATTTGCCGCGTGCCCGACAGCTTGCCGACGTGGGACAACTGGCCGAGGCCATCGCGGAGTGTCAGAGCCTACTCGGCACCGCGGGGCCGTCCGTAGACGTGTACTTACTCCTGGGCGTCTTACACCAGGCACGGGGCGAGTTGGGGCAGGCGTCCGACACATTCCGCCGTGTCCTGTATCTCGACCCGAACCACGCCGAGGCACTCACACACGCCATGCTCCTCAGCGAGGCCGCGGGTCGGCCGGAGCAGGCGGATTCGTTCCGTACTCGGCTCGCACGGGTTACTTCGGGAGATCGCTCATGACCGCACTCCCAGTCACCGCGACCGATTGCTGGAACCGGATCGGCGTCCGCGGCGACCGCTCGTGCCCAGAGTTGGTGCAGCACGTCCACTGTCAGAACTGCCCGGTCTTCGGGGCCGCGGGGCGAAGGTTCCTCGATGCACCCGCCCCCGTCGGCTATCAGGACGAGTGGGCGACCCGACTGGCCGCGCCGGTCGAGGACGAGGGCGGCGACCGCGAAAGCGTGCTGATCTTCCGCATCGGCGACGAATCGCTTGCACTCTCGGTTCACGTCCTGGTCGAAGTCTCTAACCCGAAGCCCGTCCACCGCGTGCCGCACCGCACCGGAATCTTGTCGGGCCTCGTCAACGTTCGCGGCGAACTCCACCTCTGCGTCCACCTTGCGAAAGTCCTCGGCATCACGTCCCAGGCGGAGCGGCCAACCACGCCGGCCGCCGGCCGGTTGCTGCTTGTCCGCCGCGACGCCGACCGTTGGGTGTTCCCCGTGGATGCCGTGGACCAGGTCTATCGCCTGTCTCGGAGCGAGTTGCAGCGGTCGCCCGCAACTGTGGTGCGGGCGGCGGCCGACCTGTCGCGGGGCGTCTTCCACCACCAGAAGCTGGCCGTCGGTGTACTCGACGAAGTCCGATTATTCGAGGTCCTGCGGACGAAACTGCGATGACCGATCTTGATATCGAAGTCGATCCGTTGCTCGAGCTGTTCCGAGCGGAAGTCCGGACCAGTCTGGCCACGCTCACGCGGGGGCGGCTCGACCTGGAGCAAGCCCCCGACGCTATCGGCCCCCTTGCGAACATGGCCGCGGCCGTGCGAACGATCCGCGGCGCGGCCCGCATCCTCGGCCACACCGCCGTCGCGGAGTTGGCGGCCCGGATCGATGCGACCCTCGCCAACGCGGTGTCGGGTCGGACCAAGTTGACCGCGGCCGATCTCGACCACCTCCGACGAGCCGAGGAAGTGTTGTCGCGGCTCGATCATGACGAACCCGGTGTCTGGACGGGCATATACTCCGAGGACATTCGCGAATTGACCGAGGGTCGAACGCTGCCGCTTCCGCTGCCTTCGCCGCCCGTCGTTCGCGCTTCACCGCCACCGCCGATTGTGGCCGTATCCGCGGCGGCCGAACGCAGTTTTGTGATCGACCCGTCCATGCTCGAACTATTTCGCGAGGAGATTCGCACGCACACGGCGGGCTTGTCCGAAGGACTGCTCGAACTCGAGCGAGACCCCGCGAACTCGCAGCGAATCGAGCCGCTGATGCGGGCGGCTCATTCGCTGAAGGGGGCGTGCCGGATCGTCGGTATCGACTCCGCCGTCGAGCTGGCGCACCTCATGGAAGACGGGTTCGTCGCGGCCCAAACGGGGGCACTCACGATCGTGCCCGCCGCGATCGACACCCTGCTGCGGGCGACCGATCGACTGGCCGGCCTCGGCCACGAAGACCCCGGCAACTGGGCGGCCGCTTACCACGACGACGTATCGCGGCTGAAGGCCGCGGTGGCCGCGATTAACCGTGGCGAGACGCCGCCCGCCCCTGTAGCGGACCCGGTGGTCGTGAACGTTCCGAGCCGCGTCGAGATCGCGGCCGCAGTCGGGAGCCCGCCGCCCGCCGAGGCGGTCGTTCGCGTCACCGCCGAGAGTTTGAACCGCCTGATGAGCCTGGCCGGCGAGTCGCTGGTTCAGGCCCGCTGGCTTCAGCCGTTCGCCACGGCCCTGACCGGCCTCAAGAAACTCCAGGACCACATCACGGCCCGGCTCGAAACTCTGAGCCAGACCGCCGGCACCGAGGCGGCCGCGAAGGCCATCGCGGAGACGGTTCAGTTGGCCACCCGCAGTCGGAAGCTGCTGGCCGACCGCATCAGCGAGTTCGAGAGTCACGCGGGACAGGCCGAAGACTTGAATTCCCGGTTGTATCAGGAAGTAATCGTCAGCCGGATGCGGCCGTTCGCCGACGGGTTGCACGGCTTCCCTCGCCTCGTCCGCGACACGGCCCGGATGCTTGGCAAGCAGGTCCGGCTCGACGTGGTCGGGCAGGCAACCGAAGTGGATCGTGACATCCTCGAAAAGCTCGAAGCCCCGCTCACGCACCTGCTCCGCAATGCCATCGACCACGGCATCGAATCGGCCCATGCTCGCGCGGCCTGTGGCAAGCCGGCCGAGGGTGTGTTGAAGCTCGAATCCGGCCACCGCGGCGGGATGCTCTCGATCACGGTCAGCGACGACGGAGCCGGCATCGACATCGAGCGATTGCGAAAGAAAATCCTCGACCGCCGCCTCGCCCCGGCCGAGATGGTCCAGCGGATGACCGAGGCGGAGTTGCTGGAATTCCTATTTCTTCCCGGCTTTTCGACCGCCACACAACTCACGGAAGTCTCCGGACGCGGCGTCGGGTTGGACGTGGTGCTCGAAACCGTCCGCAAGGTCGGCGGGTCGGTCCACATCACCACCGCCCTCGGCCGCGGGACCGCGTTTTACTTGATGTTGCCGCTCACGCTTTCCGTGGTGCGGGCGGTGCTTGTGCAGATTGCCGGCGAGCCGTATGCCTTCCCGCACACGCGGATCGACCGGTTACTGCGAGTTCCGCGGAGCGAGGTGCAATCGTTGCAGCACCGGCAGTTCATCACCGTCGGTGGGCAGAGCGTCGGGCTGGTGCTCGCGTCGCAACTGCTCGACCTGCTCCTCGACACGGCCGTGGACGCGGAAATCTGGGTGGTGCTCATCAGCGACACGAGCGGTCTGTACGGCCTCATCGTGGACAACTTCCGGGGCGAGCAAGACCTCGTCGTTCGCCCGCTCGACCCGCGGTTGGGGAAGGTGCCGAACGTCAGCTCCGCGGCGATCCTCGACGATGGCTCGCCGGTGCTGATCGTGGATGTGGAGGAGATGTGCCGGTCGATGGATCAGTTCATCCAGACGGGCACTCTCCGCCGCGTCGATGAGAGCTTGCGGCCGGAAGCGGCGAAGAAGCGAGTGCTGGTGGTGGACGATTCGATCACCGTTCGCGAAGTGCAGAAGCAGATTTTGCGAGCGCGGGGCTACGAGGTAGAGGTGGCCGTCGATGGTCAGGACGGCTGGCGGCGGCTGCAACAAGAGCGGTACGACCTCGTCGTGAGTGACGTGGATATGCCGCGCATGAACGGTTTACAACTCATCGGGCGGATTCGCGAAAACGCCAACCTCCGCGATCTGCCGATTATCATCGTCTCGTACAAGGACCGCGATGCGGACCGCCTGCTCGGCCTCGAAGCGGGGGCCAACCACTATCTGACGAAGGCGAGCTTCCACGACGACACCTTCGTGCAGGCCGTGATTGCCCAAATCGGAGAACCATGAGCACGCTGCGCGTCGCCATCGTCGATGATCTCGCCCTCGCGCGGGCCGTGCTCCGTCGCGTGATCGAGAGCGTGCCCTGCTACGAGGTGGCCTGGGAAGCGGCCGACGGCGCGCAGGCAGTAGCGAAGGCGGCAACCGACAAGCCCGACGCGATTCTGATGGACCTGGTCATGCCGCACGTGGATGGAGCGACGGCTACACGGCGGATCATGGCCACGACACCGTGCCCGATTCTGATCGTCACCTCGAGCATCGGGACGAACCTGACTCGCGTCTATGAAGCCCTCGGGGCCGGCGGTCTCGACGCCGTCAATACTCCGACTTTCGGGGCCGACGGCACGGTTCGCGGCGAAGCCCCGCTGCTCGCCCGACTGGCGACCATCGCGAAGACGGTGCCGACCCTCGCCGCGCTGCCGGCCGTGGGAGCGAGCTCCCCCCTCGCGAGCGCGTCTCAGATTCCTATGGTGACGATCGGTGTATCGACGGGTGGCCCAGCGGCGGTCGCGCAAGTGCTGACCGATCTCGGGCCGAACCTGCCAGCGGCGGTGGTCATCGTGCAGCACATCGGCTCGGACTTCACCCCCGGCTTGGCGGGTTGGTTGTCCACCCGCATCGGTCGGCCCGTGGCCGTCTGCACAGAGGGAACGCGGGCCGCAATCGGAACGGTTTGCGTCGCCGGGGGGGAACGGCACCTTGTGCTCGATCGTGCGGGCCGGTTCGAGTACAAGGACGAACCGAAGGCATACCCGTACCGGCCGAGTGTTGATGTTTTTTTCGAGAGTCTACTGCCCGTCGGCAGCCCGACCGGCGTGGCCGTGTTGCTCACCGGGATGGGGTCGGACGGTGCCCGCGGCCTTCGCACGCTCCGCGACGGCGGGTGGCACACCATCGCCCAGGACGAGGCCACTTGCGTCGTGTACGGTATGCCGAAGGCAGCCGCGCAACTGAACGCGGCCGTCGAGGTGTTGCCGCTCGCGCGGATCGGGGCCGCGATCCGAAAAAGACTGGAAGCCCAGCGCAACCCGACGCGGTAGCCACGCCTTTTCGACGTTGTTGCTCCGCAATGACCCGAAGAAATCGTCGCAGGCCTTCAACCAGTGCGATGTGACGTTCGACGAAGCCATGTTCACCAAAATTCCGGAGGGAAAGAAATGACGGCACAAATCGCGGGCCTTCCGATTCAGTTGTGTCTCGCGCTGTTGGCGACCGCGGGCATCGCCCCGGCGGCCGACAAGCCGCTGAAGGTGTTCGTGCTGGCCGGGCAGTCGAACATGCAGGGCCACGCAAGCATTTCGACGTTCGACTCGCTGGCCGACGACCCGAAGACGGCAACGCTGCTAAAAGAAATGCGCGGGCCGGACGGCAAGCCAAAAGTGTGCGAGAAGGTCTGGATTACGTCGGTCGGCTGCCAGGGTGACGCCTACACGGATCTCCGCGAGCAGACGGGCAAACTGTCTGCTGGCTACGGCGCGTTTGGAGTACAAGGGCAACGTATCGGCCCAGAATTTACGTTTGGCCTGACGATGGAGAAGGTGCTGAACGAACCGATCCTCCTCATCAAGACCTCGTGGGGCGGCCGAAGTCTGCACACCGATTTCCGCCCGCCGAGCGGCGGGGCCTACGAGTGGAGTGAGGCCGAGTTGGCCCAGAAGAAGAAGCGGGGCGAAGACTTGGAGAAGGTGAAGGCGGAGAAAGTGAAAGCGACGGGCGTGTACTACCGCGAGATGATCGCGTATGTGCAGAAGGTGCTCAAGGATATCAAGCGAGTCGTGCCGGACTACGACGAAAAACGGGGGTATGAACTGGCCGGGTTCGTCTGGTTCCAGGGGTTCAACGATTACGTCGACGGCGGCGTGTACCCCGAGCAAAACAAGCCCGGCGGGTACGACCTGTACGCCGACCTGCTCGGCCATTTCATCCGCGATGTGCGGAAGGATTTGTCGGCTCCGAAGATGCCGTTCGTCATCGGCGTCATGGGCATCGACGGCGTGGAGAAAGGGAAGAAGCCGCCGATGGCGCACTTCCGCGCGGCCCAGGTGAAGCCGACGACGCTGCCAGAGTTCAAGGGCCACGTGACCGCGGTGGAGACGGCCCCATTCTGGGACGACGACCTGGACTCGCTCAAGCAGCGGATGGA
>JBBQCQ010000072.1:0-10298 GCA_038318835.1 Gemmatales bacterium
CGTACTTCTCCTGGGCGTCGAAGCTCCAGACTTTCTTGCCGGCGAAGTCGTAGGCCGCGACCTGCCCCGACCCGACGAAGGCGAATACCCGCTTGCCGTCGGTGCTGCAAGACGCAGAGGCGTCGTTGCCTTCGTCGTTGCGGTACTTCGCGCCCTTGCTCGATCCGAGCTTCTCGCTCCACTTCGCTTTGCCGTCGGTCGTAATGCAGTGCAGGATCAGGTCGGCCCCGTCCTGCGTGGTCAGGAAGATGCTATCGCCCCAGATGCAGGGCGTGGACGCGCCAGCCCCGGAGAGGCGAATCTTCCAGACGACGTTGGTCGAGGCGTCCCACTTGACCGGCAAGCCAGTCTCGGAACTGTGCCCGTCGTTCTTCGGGCCGCGCCACTGCGGCCAGTTGTCCGCGGGAGCGGCCAGAACACCACACAGAAGGGCAACGGTCACGATGAGGATTCGCATAGAACGTCCGGGGAAAGTGCGTCGGGGCGGGTCAATTCGTAAAGCGGTGGCCGGGCGGCACCGGCGACATTCTACATCAAAACCCGCGTAGGGTCAGGTGGTTCTTCCAACTCCAGCGGGTCGTGAAGAACTCCTTCGCCGACAGGTAACCGCGGGTGTACAGCTGGTCCTTCTGGTCGGTCGTCAGGCCGAACTGCGTGGCGCTGATGTTCAGCCCGGTCAGGTCCAGGTCGATGACGCGGCCCTGGTGCCGCTGGCTGAGGTAGCGGCGGTCGCTTGCCAGCATCATCGTTTTCAGCATCGACGAGAGCAGATCGGTGGCCCCTTCGATCGGCATCGGCAGGGCGTCGGCCTTGTCCACGAGGCGGAAGCCGAACGTGGGCCACGAGGGCGGCACGCCGGGCGTGTCGTCGTCGTACAGCCACAGCGGGAAGTTGCTGAGAATGCCGCCGTCCACGATGCGGCTGCCTTCGAGCGTGCCCGGCTCGAAGAAGAACGGAATGCTCATCGACAATCGCACCGACTCGGCCACGTTGAACGCCCGCTGCTTGGGCGTCAGCGGCGGCCGGTACTCCACGCGGCCGGCATGAACCGTGTTCGTCGGCGTGCCCTCGGCCGCGCGGGCCGGCGTGCCACGGGTCAGCTCCAGGTCGTCGGGTAGCACCTTCATCTCGCCGCGGGTCACGTCGGACACGACGATCTTCAACTGCCGGTCCGACGCCATGGCGCTGCGGTCCCACATCTCGCCGAAGCTCTGCTTGCCGGCCCACTTCAGCACCTGATCGAGCCAGTTCTTGAACGGGTCCGACGAGTACTCGCCCAGGCACCCCGTCATGGCCAAGTTGGTCAGCAGCAAGATCGGGTGATCCAGGTCATCGCTGGGGTCGCCGTTGAAGATCAGCCGGCTCGTCTTCTGCGACAGGAAGCTCATGAAGTCGAGGTGCGCGATGATCTGTTCGAGCTGGTCGATGTTCAGATCGGCGGCCAGCAAACTGGCGGTGATGGCCCCGGCTGAGGTGCCGGCGATACCGTGCCAGCGGATGCCGACTTCCGAACAGAACCGGACGGCCCCCAGGAAGGCGATGCCGAGAACGCCGCCCCCCTCGAACACCGCATCGGCGTCGAACAACCCCTCCGTCCGAGCGAGCGGGGCCATGTTCGCCTCGACATTCGCCCGCTCGCCCGAACTCAGGTACAGCCCAAATTTCCGCCGCGTTTCCGCGGGGTTCCAAAGTCCGGCCATCGTTGCCCTCCGAGGGTAGTCGGATCAATATAGGAACGACCGGCCGCGGTTTCCGCCTTCGGCTTGTCCGTCGAGGTGTTGCCCCCATACCATACCTTATTCTGGACTCCCGCACCCCGCTCGGACGCGCCATGCCCTCACCACTGACGAAGCGCCCCAGTCCACCGCCGGCCGCCCCCAGCTTCGACCCGACGAACCCGTTCATCGTGCAGTCGGATCGGTCCATTCTCGTCGAAGTCGATAACCCGAAGTACGCCGCCGCCCGCGATGCCCTGGCCCCGTTCGCCGAGTTGGAGAAAAGCCCCGAGCACATTCACACCTATCGCATCAGCAATCTGTCGCTGTGGAACGCCGCCGCTGCCGGCATCACGGCCGACGACATGCTCGACGTGCTCAACCAGTACACCAAGTTCCCCATTCCCGCGAACATCCCCGCCGACATCGCCGAGACGGTCAGCCGATACGGCCGCGTGAAACTGGAGCGAGTGGACGACACCCACATGCGCCTGGTCTGTCGCGACAAGCCGTTGCTGGAAGAACTCGCCCGCCAAAAGAAACTGCAAGACTACCTCGGCGAACGCCTCGACGGCCTGAGTTTCGCCATCCAACCCGGCCACCGCGGCGTGCTGAAGCAGGCACTCATCACCATCGGCTACCCCGCCGAAGACTTGGCCGGGTACACGGAAGGGTCCGAACTTCAGTTGCACCTGCGGGAGATCGCCAAGAACGGCCTGCCGTTCCATGTGCGCGACTATCAGACGGATGCGGCCGCTGTCTTCCACGCCGGCGGCGATGTTCGCGGCGGGTCGGGCGTCATCGTGCTGCCGTGCGGGGCCGGCAAAACGATCGTGGGCGTCTGCGCGATGGCCCTCCTTCAGAAGTCCACGCTCGTCCTGACGACCAGCGTGACAGCCGTGAAGCAGTGGATTCGCGAAATCCTCGACAAGACGAGTCTGACGGCCGACGACGTGAAGGAATACACCGGCGACACGAAGGAGATCGGCAGCGTCACCGTGGCCACCTACCAGATTCTGACCTACCGCCCCGGCAAGAAGCGGAAGAAGAAGGCGAGCGAAGACGACGAACTTCCCGACGACGGCGCAACCGACATCATCGAGGAAGAGATCGAGGAAGAAGAAACCGGCCGCCGCGGGCCAGGGTCGCCAGAGGATTACCCGCACTTCAAGCTGTTCGAGCAGCGGGACTGGGGTCTGATTATCTATGACGAAGTCCACCTGTTGCCGGCCCCGGTCTTCCGCGTGACGGCCCAGATTCAGGCCCGCCGCCGATTGGGTCTGACGGCCACGCTGATTCGCGAAGACCAGCGCGAGGGCGACGTGTTCACGTTGATCGGGCCGAAGAAGTACGACGTGCCGTGGCGGGAACTGGAGACGAAGGGCTGGATCGCGTCGGCGTCCTGCTCCGAGATTCGCGTCGGGTTGCCGGATGACAAGGCCCGCATGGACTACGCCGTCGCCGAGTGGCGGCAGAAGTACCGCCTCGCCAGCGAGAACCCGCTGAAGGATGAGATCGTCGCGAAGTTGCTCGAACGATACGCCGACCAGCGGGTGATCGTCATCGGCCAGTACCTGTCGCAACTGAAGACCATCAGCAAGCGGTTCGGCCTGCCGCTGATTACCGGCTCGACGCCGAACCCCGAGCGCGAGATTCTGTACAACCAGTTCCGTCGCGGCGAAGTCCGGCACCTGGTGCTCTCGAAGGTCGGCAACTTCGCCATCGACTTGCCGGACGCGAACGTGCTGATCCAGATTTCCGGCACCTTCGGCAGCCGCCAGGAGGAAGCTCAGCGGTTGGGCCGCGTGCTGCGGCCGAAGGGCGACGGCAGCGACGCCCACTTCTACACGGTCATCACCCGCGACACGAAGGAACTCGACTTCGCCCAGCACCGCCAAATGTTCCTGACCGAGCAGGGATACAGCTACGAGATTCTGGACGAGCGCCAGTTCCTGCCGGCCGTGCCGGCCATCGAGACGACGTGATTTCCTCCCCTCTCCCGGCTTTGCGGGAGAGGGGCCGGGGGTGAGGGTCGGCTCGCCATCCTCCCGCAGAGTCATTACTCGGGCAACGAAATACACCCTCACCCCGGCCCTCTCCCGCAAAACCGGGAGAGGGAGAAAAGATCGCCCACCATGAACATCACCGCTCCTTCACCCCGCCTCGCGGCCAAGCTCCACCGTCGCGTTTGCTTCGTCATGACCGAAGACGCGGTACTTGCCCAGGAACTGCTCGCCCGCAAGAAGTTGGCCGGCGAAATCGTCGGCCGTCTGTCCGACCGCGTGCTGCTCATTCGGCCCGGTCGGGTCGAGTCGGTCCTGGACGAACTTCGCAAGATGGGGCACACTCCCCAAGTCGTTCACCGGGCGGAGTCGTAAAACGACAGAATGCCCCCACCTACCGCGGACCTAACAGCCTGGACTGAGCGCGTCCGCGAAACTCTGGACCGCTACGCTGAACCGCTCGCCCGCGCCGTCACGGCCCGGCTCGTGCAGCCGAAGATCGGCCAGACGGTCGAAGACCTGGCCGACAAGGCCGCGGCCACGCAGACGAACGCGCCGGTGATCGACCGTCGCATCCGCGAACTGCCGATCGGCCCGCAAACCCTGCTCCGCCTCATCGGCCTGAGCCGCCAGCCGCACTGGAACGTCGGGCAACTTATCACCCTGTCGGCCGCCGCGGGCCACGCCGACGGCTTCGCCCCGCTGCAACTGCTCCTGGAAGCCGGGCTGATCTTCCCCGCACATACGCCGACACCCGGCCCGATCACGGACTTCACCGCGTGGTTCGGTGGGGCCGGCATGTTAGCGGCGAACGTCTTCGTTCATCCGGCCGTCGCCGCCCGCTCGCGGGAGATCGGCACCGGCGAGGACCGCAAGAAGTCGCGGGCCACGGCCCCCGTCGCCCCCGCCGGCGACGGACTCGACTGGCCGCTTCGCCTCGCGGCGGTCTGGCAGCGAACGCGACAACTGCCGGTGAAGATGACGCAGGCGAAGCTCCTGTTCAAGCGCGACCTCACCCGCCTGCAAGCCGACGATCTGCTCGCGGTTCCGCTGATCGACGTTTCGGAAAAAGTCGTTGACCCCGGCGTGCTCGCGTTCGAGTGGGCCGCCGCCGCCGGCCTGTTTCGACCCGTCGAGTTGGAGTATCACGCCGACCCGCTCCTCGGCGTGTGGCCGTCGAACTTGTGGGCGTTGCTCACGCACCTGTTCGCGGCCTTCTTCCAGGTCGAGACGTGGGACCCCCTGAAGGGATACGCGACGAGCGACACCGGGGTGTGCCCGACGGCCACGGCGGCGTTGATGCTGTTCGACAACCTGGCCCAGACGCCGGGCAAGGGGAAGACGGCCGCGGAACTGGTCGCGCCACTGTGGGAGTTCCACCCGTCGTTCCCGTCGGCCCTCTCACGGGAAGTCGCGAAGACGCAGGGGGAGGGCTGGGTCGAGAGCCTGCTGCTGACCATCGCCGTGCCGCTGCGGGTGATCGACGTACAGCCGGGCGAGCCGCGGACGTTCCGCCTGTCCGATTTCGGCCGGCACCTGTTCTGCGGCGAGCCGGAACCGCCGCCGCCCGCCGCCTTCCCGCAAACGCTCGTTGTGCAGCCGAACGCCGAGGTACTCGTTTATCGCCAGGGGCTGACGCCGGCACTTATCGCGGAACTGTCGCGGTTCGCCGCGTGGAAGCAGATCGGCCCTGCTTGCACGCTAGAACTGAATGCCGAAGAGACGTATCACGGCCTCGAATCCGGGATGACGCTCGCGGGTATCAAGCAAACGCTCGACCGCCACGCGATGCGGCCGCTGCCGGCTAACGTCGCCGACCTCCTCCGCCGATGGGCCGACAAGCGGGAGCGAATCTCCGTTTACCCGACGGCCACGCTTGTCGAGTTCACTACCCCCGCCGACCTTGACCTGGCGCTGTCGCGCGGCCTCGTGGCCGTGAAGTTAACCGACCTGATCGGCCTGACCGCCGATGGCCGCGAGCCGGACTTCAAGGCGTTGCGATTGATCGGCAACCGCGAGTACGACGCGAAGCCCGTGAAGTGCCTGACCGTGGCGAACGACGGGCTGACGATCAGCGTGGACCCGGTGCAGGCCGACCTGCTGCTGGAAGCCGAGATCGCCCGCGTGGCGGAACCGCTGCCACCGACCGGCCACGGCCCCCGGCAGTTCCGGCTCACGCCGCAAACGCTTCGGCAAGCCACCGAGCAGGGGCAATCGCTGGAGCAACTCGACAACTGGTTCGTGTCGCGCACGGGCTTCCCGCTCACCCCCGCCGGCCGGCTGTTCGTCACCGGCCGAACCTCGTCCGCTCCTGTTACGGAAGTGTGCCGTATCGTGCGTCTGCCGTCGGTCGAGATTGCGGACGGCATCGTGCAATGGCCGGAGACGAGCGACTTGATTCTGGACCGTCTCGGCCCGATGGTGGTGATGATCGAGGAAGAGAACCTGAATCCGTTGCGCGAAGTGCTGGCGGGGATTGGGGTGATTCTGGAGGCGAGCCGAGCACCGTAAGGTGCCGGGTGAATCGCGTTGCCACTCACCCGGCACCTTACGGTGCTCGGCTCGCCTGGATTGGGGCGAGAACCTCCAGCACTTCGATCGCGGGGCGGCCGTCGGTGTCGATCACGCCCAGCCGGCCGTAGAGCGTTTCTCCTTCGGCAGCCTGGAACCAGTCCCGCATCGCGAGGTTCGGCGTGACCCGCACATAGCCCGTCGGCCGCACCTGCCGCAGCACGTCGTTCTGAATCAGTACACGGCCGAGGGGTGTCTTGCCGGCCACAATCTGCTTGCGGACGACGGGCGCGAGTCGGGCCAAATCGATCCGCACGAGGCCGAACTGCACGACCTTTCCGGACCCGGCGAGCGAGAGCAGAATTTTCCGCGCGTACTCGGCGCCATCGGTGTGCGATTCGAGCACCCGCACGTTCACGCGGTCACCGTAGAACTGCTCGACCATCACCGTCATGTGGTGGTTGTGAACCAGGAGTTCGCGGTACGGCGACGGGATGTCGTCCGCCGCGACCCGCACCCCGGTCGGAACGCCGTCGGCGTCCGGAAAAAGGGCATAAAGGCTGTCGTAATCGGGCGTCGGTTGCACGGCAGGTTCGACCTGTTGGATACTCATGCCCAGGAATACCGCCGCCGGCGAGCGGTCTTTCCGGCGGGCCTCACTTTAACTGCCGGCCACCGCCATCCGCTGCGCCGGCAAACCCAGCGGGATGTGAAACGTCGTCGCCACCGTCTCGACCGGCAACGCGGCCTTCTCCAGCACCGTGTCGGCGAGGTAGTATAATAGTTCGCGGAACGGCTCGCACACGATCTCGTCGGCCAGCGACTCGGCCTTCGCCCGGAACTTCTCGACCAGCTTATCGGCCTTCGTGAACACCTGCGTGCGGAAGTAAATCGCCCGCACCCGCTCCACGATTTCTTCCGGCGTGCGGTTCGATTGCCCGGCCGCGATCTTCAGCAACTCGGCCTTGTCGGCGGCCGTCGCCGAGTCGAGGGCGAGCGCGAACAACAGCGTCGGCCGGGCCGAGAGTACGTCCTGCCCGGCCACGAGTTTGTTGTCCTCGTCGCCGTTCCAGTCTTTCAGGTCGTTCAAAATCTGGAAGGCCACGCCGACGTTTCGCGAGAAGTCGGGGATGAGCTTCTCGTACTCAGCGACCGGCCCCGCAAGGCGAACGCCGGTGTAGAGGGCAGCCTCGAACGCCGGCGAAGTTTTGAGCGCGTAAATCTTCAGCGCGTCCATCGGCGTCAACGCTTTTTCCTTCGCGTCGCGCCACAGCAGTTCGGCCCCCTGCCCTTCGCTGAGCTTAATGTGCGAATCGGCGAGCTTGTCGAGGATGTCCGCGGCGACTTCCGCGCCGAGAGTTTGCCGATCGCGGCTAACGAGGCGATAGCCGAGGCCGATGAGGTAGTCGCCGAGGTTGATCGCCGTGCCGATGCCGTGGACGCGGTGCAGCGTCTGTTCGCCGTAGCGGTAGGCGTCGTCGTCTTCGATGTCGTCGTGAACGAGCGACGCCTTGTGGAACGTCTCGATAGCCATCGCCGACCGCTTCACGCTATCGCTGAACGCCCAGCCTTCGTCGCTCGTCGTTGCCTTGCCGCCGGTGAGGGCGTCGTATGTGGCGAGCGTGATGAACGGCCGCGAGCGTTTGCCGCCACGGGCGAGGAAGTCGTAGGCAATCGCCTCGTGCTTCGCGAGCGGATCGTTCGCGGCCCCGCCACGGCGGGCCGGCGGGGCGAGCCGCGACAGTTCCGGTTCCTCGAACATCTGATTCGCGGCACGCATCAGGCGCACGTAGGTCTTCGTCTGCTGTTCCGGCGGGGCGGTCTTCAGGTCGATCATGTCGAACACCCAGTCTTGATCGACCGAAGTGTTCTTGCAGTTGCTCGACAGCAGTGGCGTCGCCACGCACGGGATGCCGGCGAGCAGCACCTTGTCGAACGCCTTCTCCAGCACGTTCAAACACGCCACGCCGACGATGGCATCGACGTGGCCGCTCATGATGATCTTGAGGACGATCGGCGTCCCCTCGCTGACGAGCACCTTGTAGCCGAGTTGCTCGGCCTTCGTTTTGTAGTCGGCCACGCTGCACGCGCCGCACTTCTCGCAGTCGAGGCCGAACTCGTCGTACTCGGCCGGGCAGCCTTCGGCGTTCTTCAAGCAGTGCGGCAGCAGCATCAGCCGGCGGTGGAACGGAATCCCCGCGACTTGCTCCCGCCAGAAGGCGTTCGTGAGCATCACCATCGTGAAGCCAAGGTACTGATCGCCCAAGTCAAGCGAAGCCAGCAGACCGTCGGCCAGCTCGCGGGCGGCATCGCGCGTGAGCGGGTTCGACTTGTCGATCCTGGCAATCGCCGTCGTCGCGGCATCGCGGATGCGGTCGCGGTTCACCCGCGTTTCCGGCACCACCTTGAACGCGGCGGTGTTCGGCTTCTTGGGCTTGGTTTCGGACGGAGCATCGGGCGGAAGTTCGGCGGTCATCACGATCGCGTTTCCTTCAGTTGAGCGGCATGGTCGGCAGGAGGCAGCGGTCGGAGGGCGACATTAGTTTCGCAACTTGCGGCCGTCATGCCAATGGGAAACGATGAAATCGTACACTACCGATACCCTCTTCCTTTCGGAGTCTCTCACATGTTTCGACTCGCAATGGCTCTTTTCCTCGTGGCGCTCGCCGGTCCGCTGTTCGCCCAGGGCAAGCCAGCCGACCCCTACGATCAGTCTAAGGTGCCACTGGAAGTCGCCCCGCCGGCCGACTACAAGGGCAAGGTCATCCTGCTCATCGCCGGCAAGGCGAGCCACGGGCCGGGCGACCACGAGTTCTTCGCCGGCACGGCCATCCTGATGGACCTGCTGAAACAAACGCCGCACGTCTGGCCGATCATGGCCCGCGACGGGTGGCCGAAAAATGAGAAGTTGTTCGATCTCGCCGACACCGTGCTGTTCTACATGGACGGCCGCGGCGGACACCCGGTCGTGCAGGGCGACCGCCTGGACCGGATGCAAAAGCTGATGGACAAGGGCACCGGCTGGGTGAACCTGCACTACGCGGTGGACTACCTGCCGCAGCACGGCAAGCGGGTGATCGACTGGATGGGCGGCTACTACGAGCCGGATTACAGCATCAACCCGCACTGGGACGCCGAGATTCGCACGCTGCCGAAGCATCCGATCACCCACGGCGTGAAGCCGTTCACCCTGCGCGACGAGTGGTACTACGGCATGCGGTTCCCGGAGGACCACAAGAACGTCACGCCGATCCTGCAAGCCGTGCCGCCAGACAACACGCGGACGACGAAGTACACCGCGAGCCGCAAGGGTGAGATTGAAACGCTGGCGTGGGCCTACGAGCGGGAGAACAAGGGCCGCGGGTTCGGCTTCACCGGCGGCCACTTCCACCGCAACTGGGCCGACGAGAACTTCCGCCGCACGGTGGTGAACGCGATCCTCTGGACGGCCCACGTCGAGGTGCCGGAAGCCGGGGCGAAGGTCGAATTCGACGCGACCGACCTGAACAAGAACCTGGACAAGAAGGGCAAGGGCGAGTTCAAGCCGATCCTACCGCCTTCGTCGAAGAAATGACCCGCGCCCGCCCGAGGGCGGCGACGGTGAAGATGAGCGGGTAGAGCTTTTCGAAGTACCACAGCTTCGCGAAGTAGAACCCGATCGGCGACGGGTCGCGGAAGCGGCCCGTCTCGACGGCGGCGATCAGCCACGCGACGCCGCCGTCGGTCGCCGGGCCGGGGGCGAGGTCGAGCAACACTTCCACGGCGACGGCCGTCTCCTCGACGCTCGACGGGCAATCTTTCGCCCCGCCCCACCCGCCGTCGGCGTTCTGCACGCCGAGCAGGAACGTGACACCGCGTTGACACTCGGCGGCGTCCTTGAGTCCGAGGTCGCGATACGCGGCGAGCACGCGGGCCGTGCCGTAGACCGGATTGATGTCGTCCGGGGCGTGCTGGTTGCCGAACCAGAGCGGCAGCCAGGAACCATCGGGACGCTGGTTCTTCGCCAGGTAGGCGAAACCGAGGTCGGTCGCGGGGCCGGCACTGGCCAGCGCCCGCAGCACATGGGCGG
>JBBQCQ010000073.1:0-10215 GCA_038318835.1 Gemmatales bacterium
GGCTACAAGCCGGCCGCCAGCATCGAGGCCATGCTGCCGGAAGTGGATTTCCTGACGATTCACGTCCCGCTGACGGACGAAACGAAGTCGCTGATCGGGCCGAACGAACTCGCGAAGATGAAGAAGACGGCCCGCATCCTCAACGTCGCCCGTGGCGGCATCGTGGACGAAAAAGCCCTCGCCGACGCGCTCAAGGCCGGCACCCTCGGCGGGGCCGGCATCGACGTGTTCAGCGTTGAGCCGATCACCGCCGACAACCCGCTGATCGGTGCGCCGAACGTCGTGCTCACGCCGCACCTGGGAGCGTCCACGTTCTAGGCGCAAGAGAACGTCGCCATCGAGGCGGCCGAACTCATCGCGAACTTCCTGCTGAAGGGCATCGTCGCGAACGCCGTCAACATGGCCGCGGTGGACCGCAAGGAACTCGACGAACTCAAGCAGTACGTGGACCTCGCCCGCCGTCTCGGCATGTTGCACGCGCAGATGGACCACGGGCCGATCAAGAAGGTCACGCTAACCTACAAGGGCGACCTGGCTACGAAAAAAACGAAGCTGCTCACGAGCGCGTTCACGGCTGGGCTGCTCGAATCGCGGATGGCCGGCGTCAACCTCGTGAACGCCGAGGTCATGGCCCGCGACCGTGGCATCGAGATCATCTCGTCGGCGTCGCCGAAGAAGGACGACTTCGCCTCGCTCATGCAGGCCGACGTGGAGACCGACAAGAAGACCTACACCGCCGCCGGCACGCTGTTCGGCAACGAGTACCTGCGGCTCGTGCGGCTCGGCTCATACCGGCTGGAAGCCTACCTCGACGGCGTGCTCTTCGTGTTCAGCCACCGCGACCGGCCGGGCGTGATCGGCTTCATGGGCAGCACGTTTGGCCAGCACGGCGTGAACATCGCGGCCATGAACCTCGGCCGGCAAGCCCCCGGCGGTGAGGCCATCGGTGTCTTGAATCTCGACACCGTGCCGACCGCCGAGGCTGTCGCCGCCGTCGCCGGACATTCCGACATCACGAGCGTTTCGGTGGTGAAACTTCCCCCGGCCGGCGAACTACCGGCTTGGCTGGGGTAACGGATTTCGCTACTCTTGGCAGAACGCCCGGTGTGCCGAGCACCATTCGGTGCCGTGCGACTTGCCGTACCCTTCCCCCGATTCCTGGGGGATTTCGGCTCGCCAACCGTTCGGAGTCGGATGTTGGCACCCCACCCCATTGCCCTGTTCGCGCTAGAACCGTCCACACGGTGGGTGTACGCCCTCGCCGGGGTGGTCGGCTTCACGCTGCTCGCGGCCGCGTGGATCGTCGCCCTCCGTCTGCGACTGAAGCGGCAGACGGCCGAACTGCGAGCGCACTTCGCAAAGGAAGCCGAACTCGAAGCCCGCATTCGCCAGGGGCAGAAGTTAGAGGCCGTCGGCCGGCTTGCAGGCGGAATCGCCCACGACTTCAACAACCTGCTGACCGTTATCAACGGCTGCGCCGAACTGCTCGACGGCACCCTGCCGGCGGACCACCTCTCCCGCGACCTGCTGACCGACATCCGCCGGGCCGGCGAGCGGGCGGCCGGCCTCACCTCGCAACTGCTGCTGTTCAGCCGGCAGCAGCCTGTGAACCTCGCGGCCGTCGATCTGAACGAAGGCGTGGCCGACGCCGTCCGCCTCCTCGGCCGCGTCCTCGGTGAGAACGTGCCGGTGGAAACGCACCTGGCCCCCGGTCTGCGGCCGGTGAAGGCCGACCACGGCTTGATTCATCAGATCGTGCTGAACCTGGCCGTGAACGCTCGCGACGCCATGCCCCACGGCGGCACGTTCACCGTGCGCACGCGGGCCGTCGAGGGGTCCGACGGCCGAGTTCTGAACCGGCTGACGCTGGCCGACGCGGGCAGCGGAATGGACGAAGCGACGCAGAAGAAGATTTTCGAGCCGTTCTTCACCACGAAGGAAGTCGGCAAAGGCACCGGCCTGGGGTTGGCCACCGTGTATGGCATCGTGAAGACGCTCGGCGGCGAGATTCGCTTCACAAGTGCGGTCGGTCGCGGCACGACCTTCGAGATCGACCTGCCGGCCGTCGGTCAGACCGAGCACGGGGAAACCGTCCGACGGAAGTCGGTGGCCGCCGTGGACGACCCGACGCCGATGCCCGCCCGCGGCGTGATCTTGGTGGTGGAAGACGACGACATGGTGCTCGGCTTGGCCGAGCGTGCACTGCAGCGGCACGGCTACCAGGTGCTGACAGCCCGCACGGCCGCCGACGCTGTCGGCACGGCCCGCAACACGAAGAAGCTGGACCTGCTGATTACCGACGTGGTGATGCCCCAACTGAGCGGCCCGGAGATCGCGGGGCTGATTAGCGCATTCCGCCCCGGCCTGCGGGTGCTGTACATGAGCGGCCACACGCCCGACGAGATCGCCCGCCAGGGCGTGAGCGACCTCGACGACGGCGGCTTCGTGCAGAAGCCGTTCACGCCCGAATCGCTGATGTCCGCAGTGCAAATGAGCCTGGTGCAAACGCTCCCCGAGATCGACCTGGGGGCGATGCGGTAGGGCGACCGGCGGCCCCGCGGACATTGGCGGCCGACAGTCGCTACTCGTCAGTGTCTTTGCCGTTGTACATCGCCTCGAGATCGGCGCGAATGTTCTTCTTGGTCTGTTCGTCGAGCTTTTCACCCAGCCCAGATTCGATCGTATCCACCATCGACCGGAACCGGGCCTCCCGATTCACACCGCTCGTCGCGGCCGCCGGACCTTTGGGCTCCTCAATGAAGATGTCGCCGACATACGGAATCCATTCGGTACCAGCCCGAAAATATCCTGCCCATCCGTTTTCGCCCACATTGTTGATCGATTCCACCTGATTGTCGATGAATTCCTGCTCGGCGGCGTAAGCCTTCCGCACGACCTCAGGCAACAGGGCGGCAAGTTCGTCGGCTTCCAGTTCGTCGGACACGGCAGCACCTCACGGGGTTACGGCTTGAACGGGAACGCGGTAATCGGGCGGCCCGTGATATCGACGACGATCCGCAGCCACTTGCAGTCGCCGCCCTCCTGTTTGACGATTTCTGCCCCGACCTTTTTAAACGTCTCCCCGATCACCTCGGCGAACTCCTTCTCGATAACCACGCACGGTCGACCGATCGCATCCCCGCCGATGGTCAACCGAGAGATATACTTCTTGGTCGGCCCTTTCAGCGCCTGTCGGATCAACTTCTCGACGGCCGGCTTGCTGCGGAAGGCCGTGGTGAACACCGAGTGGCTCGCTTTACTCGCCAACGCCTTAACGCTGAAGTGTTCGGCGACGTGTTCAAACGCCTTCACCCACGCCTTGGAGTTCAGGAACAACTTCCCGGCCAGTCGAGAGCCGGCTTTCTTCAACGCAAGGGCCACGAACCGCTTGCCGGCCTGCCGGGCGATCAACTTGGCCGCGCCCTTGGCCTGGGCGAAGATCACAAAGCCGGTACCACCCAGCGCACAAAGCCCGCCGGGGACACGGCCCGTGGATCCGAAAATCATAGCTGTGCCCTCCAACCGAGTGCCCGCCCCGACCGGGGCAGATTCTCAGCATAACGACACTACGGCCGCCGGTCCAATACAGATCCGCTTAACGTCGGTCGTGTCGAACAGACGCGGGTAGGACGTTCTGACAAGCCCGCCAGGACGATCAGCCCGCCCGTGGGAGGTATCTGGCGGCCCGAATGCCGCCCCAGTACAGGCCTGGGTTGTGGCAGTCTTCGATGCGCGGCGTGGCGAGCATCCCCAGATCGGTCAGGCTCGGGTACTTCACGAACATGTCGTTTAACCCCCGCTCCACTCGTTCGAAGTGCGCATCGTGGAACAGCACATACGCCCCGGCCGCGAGGACGGGCAGTGTGCCTTCCAGGTCGCGGACGAGTTCCTCGTACTCGTGCCCGCCGTCGATGAACGCCCAGTCGAGCGGAAGCTGCCGATTTCCAGGCAGCGTTTCGGTTGCAGACCGTACACACTGGCGTACAGCACCACCCGCTCGGCCCAGAGCATCGGGTTGATTTCCTGGATCGACGTCACGACGGTCTGGAAGGACTTCGGCCCGGGCTGACTCGCCGCGTCGGCGATCCACGTCGGTCCGGACGGACGGAGAATAGCCGCGGGCTTAGAAATCAAAGACCGTAGGGCACCGCTCAACGCGGTGCGAAACCGAAAATGGGGGGTGGGGTAATTTTGTTCACTATACAGGCCTCTTCTGTTTCTCGGTTCCGTCGGTTCAGTACCGGAAGATCAGGTCCATTGTGAAGCGGTAGTTGAACACGTCGCGGTTGCCGAACAGCGGCAGCTCGTAGGCCGCCCCGATCTGGGCCGCTTCCGTGATCTTGAACCGGCCGCCGAGTGCGCCCGTGACCAGGCTCGCGCCCTTCGACTGGCTGCCGAAGTTGAACAAGTCGTGGCCCTCGCCGCTGAACGCTCGCTCGTGGCCGTTGGTCGTGTACTGGAAGTAGTTCAGTTCCGCGATCGGGTAGAAGCGGTGGTTGTTCCGCACGTCGAAGTCCAGGTGGGCGGACGAATAGAAGTAGTCGCTACGCTTATTGTTCGTGCTGATCGAATACCCGGCCGTCAGAATGCCGTTGAGGGAACCGGCCGCACGGAACTCGTGGAGCGTCTTGCCCGCGGTGAGGTACGGCACGATCGACAGGCTGCCCGTGTCCTGGTAAATCTTCGCCGGGCCGGTCGGAATCTGGAAGATCGTACCGGCCGTCAAGATGGTGCCAGCCTGTGGGTCGCGGTAGAACGTGAACTTCGGACCGAGCCAGATTTCCGCGAAACCGAATTCGCTATCGAGCAGCGGCTTGTTCGACGGGTTGAGCGAGAGCGCCCCGAGCTTGTTGAGCGTGATCGACAGACGCTCGGTGAAGGCGATACTCGCCCGTGTGCCGAAATAATAAACGCTACCGCCGCGGAAGTTTGGCTGCGGCGTGGGGATGTTCTGGTAGATGAAGATCGGCCGAACTTCGGTGAGTGCCCGCGGGTCTTCGCTGAGGAACGGGTTCGAGATCGGCGTGGCGAACTGATCGAAAGCGTGATCGCTGAAGAGCCACGAGTCCCGCCCGCCGCCCGGTGCGAGCCAGTCGCGGAGCTTGTCGCCAAACTTCGCGCTTGCCCGTTTACGCTCTTTAACGTCGCGATCCCGGAGGCCGAGCGACGACCGACGGCCGAGGAAATCGTCGATCGTTTCGCGCTCGTCTTTGTCGCCCCGTCGGTCGTCGTCGCGGTCGTCCCGCGGCGCTCGGCGGTCGAGGCGGATCGTGTCTTCGTCTGCCATTGCCCGTGCGTCGGCGGGTTTGCCCAGGCGGACGGGCCTCGGGCGGACGACTTCCGGTTCCGTGGCCTCAGCACGGCGGACGGGGTCGCCAGGTTCCGCGGGCACCTCGACGGCTCGGGCCGCACCGAGGGAAACCGGGGCTTCCAGCAGCCGCGGCAGGTCGGCCGCCGCGACCGGTGCGGCGCAGAGAGCGAGCGCGAACACGCACTGTGTCAAGGCCCGCCGCATTCGTTGCCCTCCCTGGCACCTCCGAACATCGTTGATAATCGGCCCACCCGGCCCCCCGGCGTGACCCCTTCACGAAGAAATCACACACGTCACCCGATTGCCCGAATAAACTTCCCTTGCCCGGCTTCGCCTGCCCCTCCGGCCGGCAAACTCACCCCAACTTCGCGCCATCAGGTGACTCATGCGCCGCCTCTGTCTGTTCGGGATCGCGTTCCTTGTGTTGGTCGCCGGGTTCGTCGGGCTTTCTCCTGCGTGGTGGGTGAAGGGGCACGAGAGCATCGTCGAGGCCGCCGCCGCCAAGCTGCCGGACGAGGTGCCGGCATTCGTCCGCAACGGCGGCAAGCACCTCGCGCACTTCGTCGGCGACCCCGACCGCTGGAAGAACCGCGAGTGCAAAGCCCTTCGCGCGAGCATCGAGGCCGACCACTATCTCGACCTGGAAGACCTGGACGGGAAGCCGCTGCCGCCGGAGAGTCGGTTCAAGGGTATGGACGTGATGCGCGGCCTGAAGAAGGAGCCGAACCGCGTCGGCTTCCTGCCCTACGCGATCGAGGAGGGGTACGAGAAGCTGGCGTGCGCGTTCTCGGATTACCGCAAGGAACCGGAGAACGAGTCGATCAAGATGAAGTGCCTGGTGTACGCCGGGACGCTGGCCCACTTCACGACCGATGCGTCGATGCCGTTGCATACGACGATCCACTTCGACGGCCGGGTGACGCCGGGGCAGGCCGACAAGAAGCAGCGCGGCATTCACGCCCGGCTGGACGCCTTCCCGGAGAAGTTCAAGCTGACGCCCGAAGAGATCACACGAGGCGTGGAGCCGAAGGCGGTGGACAACGTGTGGACGCACACCGAGAAGTTCCTGGCCGAGTCGGCCACGTTCATCGACAAGGCGTATGAGCTGGACGCGGCGGGTGCCTTCGAGACGCCGACAGACGCGAGCCGGGCGTTCGTGCTGGACCGCTGCCGGGCGGGGGCCCAGTTCACGCTCGACGTGTGGCTGGCCGCATGGAAGAAGAGCGCAACGCTCCCGCCGCACTATTGAAATCTGGGCGAGCCGAGCACCGTAAGGTGCCGGGTGAATCGCGTTGCCATTCACCCGGCACCTTACGGTGCTCGGCTCGCCAAAACATTAGTTGAACAGGAAGTGGCAGATGTCGCCGTCCTGCATGACGTAGGCTTTCCCTTCGACGCGGAGCTTGCCGGCGGCGCGGATGGCCTTCTCGTTCTTGTGCGCTTCCAGGTCTTCGAGGCCGTACACTTCGACGCGGATGAACCCCTTCTCGAAGTCGGTGTGGATGACGCCGGCCGCCTGCGGGGCGGTCGCGCCGACCGGGATCGTCCACGCCCGCACTTCCTTCTCGCCCGCGGTGAAGTAGCTCTGGAACCCGAGCGCCCGGTACGCGGCCCGTGCCAGCCCGGCCAGCGACGGCTCGGCCAGCCCGGACGCGCTCAGCATCTCCTGCCGGTCGGCCGGGTCGAGTTCGGCGATCTCGGCTTCGAGCTTTGCACACACGGGGATAACCTCGGCCCCGACTTTCTCAGCGAACGCCCGCACCGCCTGGACCATCGGCCCTTTGCCTTCCAGGTCGGTCTCGTCCACGTTCGTGACGTACAGGATCGGCTTCATGCTCATCAGGCCGAAGCTCGAAATCACCTTCTGCTCGGTCGGATTCAGTTTGAGCTTCCGCAGCGGCTGGTCGGTGGCCAGGTGGGCCTGACACTTACGAATGACCTCCGAGCGGGTGATGGCCTCCTTGTCGCCGCTCTTGGCCGCTCGCTCCGCCTTCGGCAAGGCCGCGTCGAGCGTCTGCATGTCGGCGAGCATGAGTTCGATTTCCACCACCTCGATATCCGACAGCGGGTCCACCTTCCCGGACACGTGGATGATGTTCGGGTCGTCGAAGCAGCGAACGACTTGCAGGATGGCATCCACCTCGCGGATGTGGCTGAGGAAGGCGTTGCCTTTGCCTTCCCCCTTGCTCGCCCCCTTCACGATGCCGGCGATGTCCACGAGTTTGAGGATCGCGGGGATCGTCTTCTGCGGCGGAATGTACTTGCAGATGCGGGCGAGTCGCTCGTCCGGGACGGGGACGATGCCCTCGTTCGGCTCGATGGTGCAGAACGGGTAGTTCGCACTCTGCGCGTTCTTGGACGACGTGAGGGCGTTGAACAGGGTGCTCTTGCCGACGTTGGGCAGACCGACGATGCCAGCTTCCATGAAATCGCAGACCTCGGGGGGAAGGTGACAGTTTATGCGGGACCCGCCCGCGTGTCCGGGAAACGACGCGGCCCGCGGGTCGAGCCGCGGGCCGCGTCGCAAAAGCGAGACCGGATTAGTAGTTGCCGCCTACCTCGTTGCCCATCGCCGAGCCGAGGGCCCGCCACGTCGTGATGTCGACGGTGTTGGTGATGAACCGCACGCTCCCGTCGCACAGGCTCACGTTGATGCCGCTGGTGTGACGGCTGCGGGCGACGATCATGCGCGGCCGGGTGGCCGTCGAGGTGGTGGTACACGGCGGGTTGTTGCCGAGCGGGCTGGCGCACCCGGCCCCGGTGATCACGTCAGGATCCGTGCTGTTCGGGCCGCTGTACGTCGTGAACCCGGCCGCCCCGCCCCACCACGTGAACCCGCGGTAGTCACCGCCGCCTTGCCCCTGGATCACCTCGGAGCACATGACCGTGTTGCTTGTCCCGTCCGTGATTTCGGCAATGGCCCTCTGTCGGCCGAGCTTGCCTTGGTTGGGGTCGCCGTTCGTGAAGTCCGTGGGGGACGAATCCCCGCCAGCGGCCACCGTCGCCGGGTCGCCGCTGTACCACCCGAACGGCGCGCCGCCGAAGGCCGTACACGTCGTGCTGGTCACGCTTGCGGGCGTACACCCGATGGGAATTTCGTTCTGGTAGAAGCTCGTGTTCCCGGCGTTCAGCACGTAGTTTTGCAAGGTGATGGTGCCGATCGTGCCCGTCATGTCGCTGGGGCAGGTGAACGTGCTCAGGCGAGTGGCCGCGACCGTTGCGTTTGACCCGACCGCGTACCGATTGGCCGCGCCGAGGGTTGTGACGCCGGTTCCTCCGAAGTTCGTGTAGAACTTGAACAGTGGGTCCTGTTCGATGTAGGGCAAGATGGGCACCTGCCAGGTCCCCCAGCAACACCCACTCCGACTGATGCCGTTGATGAACTTCCCGTTCGTCCCCTCGTAGTTCATGTTGCCGAGGGCGATCTGCTTCATGTTGTTACTGCACTTCATGCGGGCCGCGGCCTCCCGCACCTTCTGCACGGCCGGCAACAGCAGGCCGATGAGAATCGCGATGATCGCGATCACCACCAATAATTCGATCAGGGTAAATCCGGAGCGGACGCGCGATCGCATAAGAAACCTCCCAGCGAGATGAAAAGAGAACCATCGAATGACGAGAGGAAAACGCCGCCCCCGATCGCGGGCGGGGAGCGGGTCAAGGGATGTCGAAGTCGAAGGTGTTCGGGCCGTCGGCCGTGACGGCCCGTTCTTGCTTCGAGTTGATATTCCAGTCTTTCGGGACCAAGTCCTTCGAGACGATGTTCGTGTTTCCGGTCGGGCCGGGCGGGGCATTCGAATCGACCGGGTTGACCGGCGTCTTACCGTCGCCGAGGGAGACGCGGACGAGGTACTTGCCCGGCTTCAGTCCGTTCTCGCGGGGAATCTTGAATGCCCCGCCGGTGGCCATGGTGGTGGCCGACGTGCCCTGCTTCTCGGTCGGCACGAACTCGATCACGGCCCCGTCCTTGATCGGCTGGCCCTTGAGTTTCACGGTGCCGGAGATTTCCTTTCGCCCGTCGTAGTTGTCGGAGCACCCGGCCAGGAGAACAAGGAGAAGCCCAGGAATGAACCCGACGGCAATGCGAGGAGCGGACATGCGACCTCCCAGGAATAAACACGACCACGAACGTGATCGCAATCTGCGGATGTAGGAGAGATGAGAGGTAATTTAGAATACCCTCTTTCGCCGCGGGATGATCAAGTACAAATCCCAAAGATTCTTACGCGTGGGAAAGTCTAACCCCGAACTGACGGACTCCACCGGAGTGTCATGGCCCGTATTCAGATTCAACCGGTCCCGCGAAAGTGCTCGCCCGGCGCGGTGCTCGCGTTCGTGTGCAACGGCGGCAAACTCGACCGCAAGCAGGTCGGCGCGATCACGCTCGTCGGGCAATCGGCAGTTGTCGAAGTGCCGGAAGCGAAGGCCGATGCCGTCATCAAGGCACTCGACGGCACGAAGTTTTCCGAGCGGCCGGTGCGGGTGATGATGGCCGGGAAGGCCGACTTCACCGGGGCCGAGCACTTTGCGAAGCTGGCGAAGTTGCTCGACCTCGAAGCCGTCGCCGAGCAGGATGCCATCCGCCGGGCGGCGCAATCGGAGACGGCCGCCCGCGACGGCATCGCCCTCCGCGGGCTGACGCTGCGCGAGTCCGAGTTCGGCCTCGGCGGTCGGTTGCTGCTCACGTTCACGCGGTCGATGCGATCCGATCGCCTGCCGCCGAACCGCCTGCAACCCGGCTCGCCAGTGTTGGTGAACCAGGACGGCAGCAACCGCCGCCGCGACTCGTACCGCGGCGTGGTCTTCGACCGCGACTTCACCAGCATCGGCGTGGCCATCGAACCGCCCGACGACGACCTGCCCAACGACGCGGCGTGGCGACTCGACCTGTCCTTCGACGAAGT
>JBBQCQ010000074.1:0-10105 GCA_038318835.1 Gemmatales bacterium
GTGATCCGCTACGTCCTGACGTTGCCGGAGGAGGTCCGCGATTGGCTCGGCAACTTCATCCTCGCCAGCACGATCAAGGGCTTCGACGGCACGCCGGAAACATCGGCCCGATTGTGGACGGAAGAACTTGAACGCCGGCGCGACGAGGCCACGGCCCACCCCGAAAGGCTGCTGACGGGGGAGGAAGTTTTTGCAGCGATGAAGCTCCGCCTCGACCAGCTCAGCCGCACGCCGAGGCCGGTCAACCTGCACGGATACCATTGCACCGACTACTTCGGCGACGGCTGGGCCGAGCGAGGCTGCTTCGACGAAGTCTCTCAATACTGGGTCGTCGAGCCGTTGAAGAACCTGCGCCCGGAACAGCGGCTCGGTTTCTTCGCGATTGGCGGCCCCGGTGTGGACGGCATTCGATTCGGGTATCGCTTCGGCCATCACGGCCTCTGGGCGTACTACCCGATCGGCGAAGAGTTCCGATTTGTCGCTGCGACGCTCCAGGAGTTGATCGACGGCTGGCAAGCCGGCACAATAACCGTATAGGCTGACCCAGGCATCCTACCGAGGTTCCTCCCATGCACACCCCGCTCGCCCGCCGCTGGTTCCTGCAACAATGCGGCGTCGGCCTCGGCTCCGCCGCCCTCGCCAGCATCCTGACCCAAGAAGGCCGTGCCGCCAATGATCCGCTCGCCCCGAAGGCTCCGCACTTCGCGCCGAAGGCCAAGCGGGTCATCTTCCTCTTCCAGGCCGGGGCGCCGAGCCATCTGGAACTGTTCGACTACAAGCCCGAACTCGCGAAGATGGACGGCAAGCTGCCGCCGGCAGAGTTGCTCGACGGCTACCGGGCGGCGTTCATCAACCCGAACTCGAAGTGCCTCGGCCCGAAGTTCAAGTTCGCGAAGCACGGTCAATCCGGGGCCGAACTCTCGGAACTGCTGCCGCACACGGCGAAGATCGCCGACGACATCGCCATCGTGCGGTCGATGGTGACGGACGCGTTCAACCACGCCCCGGCCCAGTGCATGATGAACACCGGCGCGATGCAGTTCGGCCGGCCGAGCTTCGGCTCGTGGAGTCTCTACGGCCTCGGCCAGGAGTCGAAAGACCTGCCCGGCTTCGTCGTCTTCAGCACCGGCAGCAAGGGGCCAAGCGGCGGCAACGCCTGCTGGGGCAGCGGTTTCCTGCCGACGGTCTACAACGGCGTGCAGTTCCGCGGCGGGGCCGAGCCGGTGTTGTTCCTGAACAACCCCGCCGGCATCGACGCCGCCTCGCAGAAGGACGCCCTCGACGGCATCAACAAGCTGAACAAGCTGCACCTGGACCGCGTCGGCGACCCGGAGATTGCCACGCGCATCAGCAGCTACGAGATGGCCTACCGGATGCAGCACGCCGCCCCGGAGGTCATGGACATCGGCAAGGAGGACAAGCAGACACTCGACCTGTACGGAGCCGAACCCGGCAAGAACACCTACGCGAACGCCTGCCTCCTGTCCCGCCGGCTGATCGAGAAGGGCGTGCGGTTCGTGCAGATTTACCACGAAGCCTGGGACCAGCACGGCAACCTCGTCAACGACCTGAAGAAGAACTGCAAGAATACGGACCAAGCGTCGGCGGCGCTGGTGACGGACCTGAAGCAGCGGGGCCTGTTGGACGACACGCTGGTGATCTGGGGCGGCGAGTTCGGCCGCACGCCGATGGTGCAGGGCGGCAACGACGGCCGCGACCACCACCCGAACGCCTTCTCGTACTGGCTGGCCGGCGGCGGCATCAAGGGCGGCCAAACCCTCGGCACCACCGACGATCTCGGCTTCAACGCCGTCGAAGACAAGGTCCACGTCCACGACCTGCACGCGACGCTGTTGCACCTCTTGGGCTTCGACCACACGCGGCTCACCTTCAAGTTCCAGGGCCGCCCGTTCCGCCTGACCGACGTGAAGGGCACCGTGGTGAAGAAGCTGCTGGCGTAGGGAGAACCATCATGAGCAAGTTAACGCTCGATGCCGAGACTCTGGCGAAGCTGAACGGGCTGTCGAAGCCGACGGAGATCTACGATGAGCAGGGTCAACTCGTGGCCGTCATGCTGTCGCCGCGGGCCTACCGGGCGTTGCGCGGCCCGTCGGCGTACGGGCCGTTCACCGAGGAAGAACTCGACCGGGCCGCCCAACAAACCGGCCCCGGCCGGTTGCTCGAAGACATCCTCGCCGACTTGCGGGCCGGCCGATGAACTTCACCGTGTACTGGCGACCGGACGCGGAAGCCCAACTCCGACAGATTTGGGCCGATGGTGCAGGGCGGCTCGGACGGCCGCGACCACCACCCGAACGCCTTCAGCTACTGGCTGGCCGGCGGGGGCATCAAGGGCGGCCAGACGCTCGGCACGACGGACGATCTCGGCTTCAACGCGGTGGAGGACAAGGTCCACGTCCACGACCTGCACGCGACGCTGCTGCACCTGCTCGGCTTCGACCACACGAAGCTGACGTTCAAGTTCCAGGGCCGGCCGTTCCGGTTGACGGATGTGAAAGGGAACGTGGTGAAGAAGCTGCTGGCGTGACGCACCTTTCAGGGTAGAATGACGCGACTCTTCAGGAGTCGCCGTATGAACGAGTTTACCCCCGACTCGAACCGTACGCAGGCGGCAACGCCGGAACAGGAGCGAACAACGGCCCTGCGGTCGGCCATCGCGCTGTTCCCGGACGGCTACGAGAAGCACGAACTCGTCGGCAAAGGCGGCATGGGCATTGTCTACCGTGCCCGCGACGTTTCGCTCGACCGCGACATCGCCATCAAGTTGCTGCAAGACCAGTTCGACGCCGACGGCCCGGAGGCTAAGCGGTTCCTCGAAGAAGCACGCATCACGGCCCAACTCCAGCACCCCGGTATCCCGGCCATCCATGAAGTCGGTACGATGAACAATGGGCGGCCGTTCATCGCCATGAAGCTAATCAAGGGCGACACGCTCGACGCCTTGCTGAAGAAGCCCGACGCCCGCCCGGCCCAGTTCCTCGCCGCGTTCGAGGGGATCGCCTTCGCCCTCGGCTACGCGCATTCGCGGCAGGTGATCCACCGCGACTTGAAGCCGGCGAACGTGATGATCGGCGCGTTCGGCGAAGTGCAGCTCATGGACTGGGGCCTGGCGAAGTTACTGACGGGCGAGGGGCGTCTGCCCTCCGAAACAGAGTCCGACCTTCGTTCGTCCAGCGAGACACGAATCCGCCCGTCGCGGTCCAACGATTCGGACACCCGGTACGGCGACTACATGGGCACGCCGGCGTTCATGCCGCCGGAGCAGGCCATCGGGGCGATCGACAAGATCAACGAGCGGTCGGATGTCTTCGGCCTCGGTGCCATCCTGTGCATGATCCTCACCGGCAAGCCGCCGTTCGTAGGCCTAGCCGAAACCTGCCGGCAGCAGTCCGCGCAGGGGAAGTTGCAAGATGCGTTCGCCGCGCTCGACGCTTGCGGCGCCGAATCGGGCTTGATCGCGCTGGCGAAGCGCTGCCTGTCGGTTGAAACGAGCGACCGGCCCGCCAACAGCAACGCCGTGGCGAAGGAGGTAGCCAAGTTGCGGTCGGACGCGGACGACCGCGCGAAGCAAGCCGAGATCGGGAAGGCTCGCTCCGAAACCCGCCGCCGCGTGCTGACGTGGAGCGCCGCCGTGGTGGTTGCGGTACTGTCGGCCGGCGTGGTTTCCGCTTGGGCACTGGCGAAGCAAGCCCGCGACGCCGAGCAAGCCACCCGCGACCAACTGACCGAGACGCAGAAGGCGGAAGCCCTGGCGACCGCGAAGAAGAAGGAACTCGAGGACACGCTGGCCGTCGTCAACCAGCGAACGAAGCTGGCGCAAGACGTTTTCGACGTCCAGAACATGCCGGGTTCGCCAGAAGTTAAGCGGGCGATGCTCGAGCGCGCCCGCGATGGCCTGGCCAAGCTTTTGGAGGAAGCCCGGCAGCAAGCAATGCCGGACAGTGCGCTCGTCTGGAGCCACCTCCGGATGGGCGACGTCGAACTGCAACTCGAGAACAAGCTCGCGGCCCAGAAGCAATATCAAGCCGGCCACGCGATCGCCGAACGTCGGGCCGCGGCCGATCCGAAGGGTGTCCCGGCCCAGCGCGACTTGGCCGTCAGCCTCGACCGCCTCGGTGCCGTGGCGGAACAACTCGGCAACAAGCACGAGGCGAGCGAGTTTTACAAGAAGGGCCTGGCCGTGCGCCAACGTCTGGCCGACGCCGACCCGACGAACGCGGAGCTTCAACGCGACCTGGGCGGGAGTTTCGATCAGCTCGGCAACGTGGCAGAGCAACGCGGTCAAACGAAGCAGGCGTTAGACTATTACCAAAACGGCCTTGCCATCGTTCAACGCCTGGCCGCCGACGTGACGAACACCCAGGCCCAGCGTGAACTGGCTGGTAGTTTCAGTAAACTCGCGAACGTCATGAGCAGGCTGGGGCGGAGTAAAGAGTCCATCGAGTATTACCGGAAAGAGGTCGATGTCCGGCAACGTCTGGCCGACGCCGACCCAACAAATGTGCAAGCCCAACGCGACCTGAGCTTCAGTATCCTTTACGTCGCTTCGGGTATGAGTCAGCGGAGCCAAACGAAAGAGGCGATCGAGTTGTACCAAAAATGCCTTGCTATCGATCAACGGCTGGCTGATGCCGACCCCATGAACTCCGAACTTCAAAGCGGCCTGAGTTCGACGTTCGGTAACCTGTGGTCTCTCGCGACGCAGTACGGCCCGTTGAAACTGGAAGTCGATGTTTTGCAGAAGAAACTCGCCGTTGATAGGCGCCGGGTCGAAGCCGACCCGACAAACACTTACACGCAGGACGATCTTGGGCGTGGGTACGACCGGCTCGGCGACGTGATGAAGCGGCAAAACAAGACAAAGGAGGCGCTGGAGTTCTTTCGGATGGGGCTAGACGCGAGAGAGCGCTTTGCCACATCCGACCCGACAAACGCCTTGGCCCAGTCCGGGTTGTGCTTGAGTTTGAACAACTACGGCCGGGCGTTGTGGGAGTTCGGGCAGCTGAAGGAAGCGGCCGTGTACCTTCGGAAAGAACGCGATCTGTGGCAGCAATTGGCCGACGCCGATCCGGCGAACCTTCAGTCCCTGATCAATCTCAGCCGCAGCCTGGAAGAAAACGCGGACTTGGCTCAGAAAATGGGCCAGCCGAAGGAGGCGGTGGAGCTCTATCGCCAGAGCGTCGCCATCGATCGACGATTGGCCGAGGCCGACCCCTCGAACGTGAAGGCCCAACGCGACCTGGCCGACCGATTCAACCGACTCGGCGAAGTCATTCTCCAACTGAACCAGTTGAAGGACGCGGCGGAGTTCTACCAGAAGGGGTTGGATGTTCGACGCAGTCTGGCGGATGCAGGCCCGGCGGACGCTCAGGCCGAGCGGGACGTTCGTGACAGCTTAAACCGGCTCGCGCAATTCTTTCTCCAAATGGGCGACGTGAAGCAGGCAGAAGAACTCTACCGGAAAAGACTCGCTTCGGAACAACGACTGACCGCTGCCGCCCCGATGGACGTTCAGACCCTGCGCGACATGGGATACACCCTCGACCGACTCGGCGAGGCGATGCGGCTACTCGGCAAGCCGAAGGAAGCAGCGGAGTTCGTCCAGCAAAGTGGCGCCGTCAATCAACGCCTGAAGGAATTGGAAATGCCGCTCGAAGTCGCCCCGCCGCCGCGTGAGGCGAAATGACACCCAACCCGCAGCGCGAGCAAGGGCGAACCACTTGCGGTGGAACGCCTACGCCCTTGCTCGCGCTGCGGACTGGCAGGAGCGATTAGCTCTACGGTACGCGAACCCATCGGTCGTGGCCTTCGTGACGGCGTCTGTTACGATAGCGTCAGTCCCCGGAGAGCGAAAATGTCGGATGCGGCGGTCGGGCCCGTCGGGTGGGAGAGGGCACTCATGGCCGCGGAAAAGGTCAAGGAGCGGCTGCGGCGGGCGACCCGCGCTCTCGATGGGGCCGGGGTCGCGTATGCCGTGATCGGGGGCAATGCCGTCGCAGAATGGGTCGGCCGGGTCGACGAAGATGCCGTTCGCAACACGAAGGATGTCGATCTCCTGATCCGCCGCGGCGATTTCCCGGCCGTCCGGACGGCCCTCGAAGCCGTCGGGTTCGTCTACCACCACATTTGGGATGTTGACACGTTCCTCGACGGGCCGCAGGGCCGGCCGAGTGCCGGCGTTCACATCCTGTTTGCCGGCGAGCCGGTTCGGGCCGGCGACGAGAACCCGTCGCCGGACGTTGTTGAATCGGAGCGGGCCGCCGAGTTCCAGGTTCTCAAGCTCGAAGCGCTAGTCCGTATGAAACTGATCGCCTGGCGTGACAAGGACCGCACGCACCTTCGCGACATGATCGGCGTGGGGCAGATCGACGCGACGTGGCCGGCACGTTACCCGCCGTTGCTCGGCGACCGCTTGCAGCAGTTGCTCGACAACCCCGACGGCTGAACGTGTGTTACGGCTCGAGCAGGATGCGGATGCCGGCGTCCTTCGCCCGGTGGTAGGCGCGACGGCTGTGCAGCACGCAGACGACCTGGTCGCGGACCTCGGTCACACGGCGGGTGGCCTCGTCGCGGGCGGCCCCGGTTGCGGCCGCGAGCTTCTGTTGGGCCTTGCCGTACTCGCGGGTGAGGATCGCGAGCATGTCGTTGGTGTTCAGCCAGTTATCGGTGCGGTCGACCTTCTTCAACACCGGGTCGGTGATCTCGACCACCTCCAGCGTGACGACCATCGACGGGATGGCGAACGCCCCGACGAAGACACCGCAGGCGAAGTCGTGGTCGAAACGAATCTTGGTCAGCGGAGACACGATCGGGGCGGGCGTCCGCGAGGAGAGGCCGGCCATGCGGCTGGACGAACTCGTCTTCGGCAGTGGTGCCCCCGCGGTGGGCGGCGTCGGGGTGGACAATCCCGACTTCTTGCCGAAGACGGATTCGGAATTCGATCTGTTGTTGCCGTTGGCCCAAAAGTTTTTCACGCGTCACCACCGACCGAGTCCCGCCGCCAGAGAAGTACCGTTGCTCCAAATCTAGAGCATGAATCGCCGGGTGCCAAATCGTTACAGGCGGCAAAAGCCTCAGCCCCGTTCGACCGGCAGGCCATGGGCGGTCCAGTCTCGCCAGCCTCCGTCCATGCTGATGACGTGCGTGTAGCCCATCTTTTGCAGGTTGTCGCCGGCCAAGACCGAGCGGAACCCGCCGCCGCAGTAGAGGATGACTTCCGCGGCCGGGTCGGGAATCTTGGTTTCTACGTCGCGTTCGAGCACGCCCTTACTGATGTGAACCGCGCCGGGAACGTGGCCGGCCGCGTACTCGCTCTCTTCGCGGACGTCCACGATCAGGAGCTTCTCGCCAGCACCGAGTCGGCGCTGCATATCGGCAACGGTGCATTCCGCGACGCGAGATTTCGCCTCGGCGACGATCTTCAGGAAGCCGGGATTGTGCTGTGCCGCCATCAGGTGATCCTCGCGGAGTTATTTCATGAAACGGTTGACGTAGTTCTCCAGCATCTCCTGGCGGCCGGAGGTGTTGGCGGCCGAGTCGCCCTTCGCGAGCATGTAGGTTTCCAGCGAGGCGAAGTCGGCGATGCCCTTCTCGATATCGGCCCCGATGCCGGCGTCCCAGCTTGCGTAGCGGTCCTTCACGAACTTGCTGAGGCCGCCGTCCTTGCGGATGGCGCTGGCGATCTTCAGGCCGTGGGCGAAGGCGTCCATGCCGCCAATGTGGGCGTGGAACAGGTCCACCGGCTCGAAGCTCTCGCGGCGAACCTTCGCGTCGAAGTTCAGCCCACCGCTGCCGAGGCCGTTCTGGTTCAGGATCACCATCATAATCTGCGTCGTGGTGTACAGGTTGGTCGGGAACTGGTCGGTATCCCAGCCGATGAGTTCGTCGCCGCGGTTGGCGTCCACGCTGCCGAGCATGCCGTAGCTGCTCGCGTAGGTCATCTCGTGGAACATCGTATGCCCCGCAAGTGTCGCGTGGTTCGTCTCCAGGTTCAGCTTGAACTCTTTGTCGAGGCCGTAGGTCTTCAGGAAAGCCGTGCAGGCGGCGGCGTCGCTGTCGTACTGGTGCGTGGTCGGTTCCTTCGGCTTCGGCTCGATCAAGAATTGACCCGTGAAGCCGATCTTCTTCTTGTAGTCCACCGCCATTTGCAGGAACTTCGCGAGGTGGTCGAATTCGCGGCGCAGGTCGGTGTTGTAGAGGTTGTGGTAGCCTTCGCGTCCGCCCCAGAAGACGTAGTTGACGCCGCCGAGTTCCTTCGTCACTTCCATCGCCTTCTTCACCTGCGCCCCGGCGTAGGCAAAGACATCCGCGTTGCAACTGGTACTCGCCCCGTGGACGAACCGCGGATTGCTGAAGAGGTTCGCCGTGCCCCAGAGAAGTTGCACGCCGGTCTCGGCCTGCTTGGCCTTGAGCTTGGCAGCGACCGTGTCGAGGATGGCGTTCGTCTCGGAGAGGCTCTTGCCTTCCGGGGCCACGTCGCGGTCGTGGAAGCAGTAGAACGGCACGCCGAGTTTCGTGACGAACTCGAACATCACATCGACTCGGCGGAGGGCGACTTCGACCGGGGTGCCGCCTTGATCGTCCCACGGGCGGACAGCACAACCAGGGCCGAACGGGTCGCTGCCGGTGCCGCAGAGGGTGTGCCAGTAGCAGACGGCAAACCGCAGGTGGTCCTTCATCGTCTTGCCATCGACGATTTCCGTGGGGTTATAGTGGCGGAAGGCGAGCGGGTTCGTGCCGTCGGGGCCGTCGTACGGGATCGCGGGCACGTCGGGGAAGAATTCGGGCATCGGGAGATCTCGGGAGGGGATAGAACAGCCAGTGGGGAAAGGTTTAGGAGTTCCGGCCGGGAGAGGATAGTCGTGTGAGGGAAGTCGGCAATCGGCGATGGGCGTGCGGGTTCATACCCTAAGATGGAATAGCCCGCGATTCGTGGAGGTGATGACCATGACTACGGCTCTCAAGCATCCCGCAGTCGTCGAGTACATCCGATCCCTTTCCGCCGAGGAAAAGGATACGGCGCTGGTCGAACTCGTTCAGGAAGCAATCCGCGAAACCGGCGGCAAGCACCTGCTCCCCGTGCGATCATCCGAGGGCGAGTCGCTCGGGTATTACGTTCCGCCGTTGGCGGCTCAAAAGCATTTCCAGACCGCGGTCCCGACTCTGACCGAGGAAGACCGCGAGCGCACCCGCCGCGCACTCGCCGACTTGTCGAACACGTTCGACGTGGACGATTTCCTCAGCCAACCGGTTGGGGCAGGCCGGGGCTGAAGTTCAAGTCGACCACCACGACCCGCCGGACGACCGTAAACCACCCCACCCAGCGGTCGGGTTGAACGACGACTTGCGCCAACCCGCCGGGGAACGGGCACCACGTCGTCGTCGGGTCCGTCGACGGGTCGATCATCGACCCCGGCGGCGGCCCCCTTTCGGCTTCAAAGCTTTGGACGAACGCCGCCCAAAGTTGGCGAGTCAGTTCCCGCTGCTCCGCTTCCGTTCCCGGCAGGGACGACCGCCATTGGGCCAACAGCGGTCGCACGACCTCCTGGGCAACAACTTGAAGAATGACGTTGAAGCGCATCCCAGACTCCTTCCCAAAAATGAGTGAACCGGCGAAGCGGTTCGGTGGGGTCGGAAAATGAAACAACCTCCACAGACCGAACGGGGGGTTCGGTCGATGGAGGCTCTGGTTGAGCATGGACGCAGTCCGGATGAATCGGACCCCGCCACTCTCTCACACGGCGCGAGAAACCGTGCTGTTTTCAACCCGCCACCTGCCCTGTCATCCGTCGAGGGCGGTAGGAATATCTCACCCACAAGTTTACAAATCGGTGCGAAGATCGGCGTGAACGTCCGGTTAAGGTCCGATGAAGTAATAGCAGTCGTACCCAAGATTGTTCCCCGATTTCAAGAGTCCTGATGCGAGCTGGCCCGCAGCGAATTCCATGATTTACCTCGACCACAACGCGACGACGCCGGTGCTGCCCGCCGCCTGGGACGCGATGCGGCCGCTGATGGCGGAAGCGTTCGGCAATCCGTCGTCGTCGCACGCGGCCGGCCGACAGGCGCGGCGGCACCTCGAAGA
>JBBQCQ010000075.1:0-10092 GCA_038318835.1 Gemmatales bacterium
TTCGATCTCGTTCGACCGGCCGATGACCGGGTCGAGTTTGCTGGTTCGGGCGAGTTCCGTCAGGTCGCGGCCGAAGCTGTCGAGAGCCGGCGTCTTGCTCTTGCTCTTGCCCGACGTGCGTTCCCCGCTGCCCCGTTCGGACGCGCCGCCCTCCCGGCCGCTGCCCCCGCCGCCGCCTTCGTTTTCGTTCGGCATGTTGTGCCCCAGTAGGTTGAGAACCTCTTCGCGAACGTCTTCGAGTTTGAGTCCCAGGTTCATGAGAACCTGGGCCGCGACGCCTTCTTGCTCGCGGAGCAGGCCGAGCAACAGGTGTTCGGTCCCGACATAGTTGTGGTTCAGGTTTCGGGCTTCTTCGATCGAGTATTCGATCACCTTCTTGGCCCGCGGAGTGTGTGGCAGGCGGCCGAGGGTCGCGGAGTCGCCGCCTGGGCCGTGTTGGACGATTCGCTCGACTTCCAACCGGATTTTACGCAGGTCGATGTCGAGATTCTTGAGCACATTCGCGGCCACGCCCGAGCCTTCTTTCACCAGCCCGAGCAGGACGTGCTCGGTGCCGATGTACTCGTGGTTGAACCGCTGCGCTTCCTGGTTGGCGAGTTGCATCACCTTCCGAGCGCGGTCGGTAAAGCGTTCAAACATCGTGTGCGGTCTCCCTGTTCATCTGCCCCTTCGACCGAGGTCGCCAGCAACTCGGTCGGGAAACGACGGCTGGCGGAATCCACGACCGCGGGGGAAGAGGTGTCCCGGTGCGTGCGAGGGCGGGGGTTGTGCCCTTCTGGTTCGCAAATTAATCGTCTAAGCCATCATATGCACTCACTGTGCCACGAACCAATAGTGGTGTGCCAAAGTGCTCACGGTTCACGAATGTAACGGTGGAAGAAGTGTAGATCGCGGGGAATATGCGGACAATCGGAACGCGTTAACCGGCGAGCCGAGCACCGTCAGGTGCCGGGTGAAGGAACATGATAGTCACCCGGCACCTGACGGTGCTCGGCTTGCCGTTAGACTTGCCACCCCTTCCGATACTCGCGGCCCAGGAACTCGGCGGCCTTCGTCGTGTTCGTGACGGTCGCCGTCGCCGCGTCCCAGGTGATTTCCTCGCCGCACCGATACGCGACATTCCCGAGCAGGATCGCTTCCGTCAGGCGGCCGCTGTACTCGAAGTTACACGTCGTCGGGCCACCGTTCTTGATCGCGTCGATCCACTCCAGATGGTGCCCGACCGACTTAGGAATCGACGGTGTCGGCTTCACTGCCAATTTCTCGAACTCCTCCGGCAAGAACCGATGCTTCGAGTAATCGGCGAGGAGCTTGCCCTTGTCCCCCTCGAACAGCACACCGGCCCCATAGCCGGGGTATTTCACCGCTCCGTCGAGGCTCGGCCCACTCGTGCCGTGATACCAGGTGAGGTGCACGCCGGGGAACTGATAGTCCACCTGCATCACGTCCGGTGTGGTGTTGTCGCCGTCGTAGGTCTTTCTGCCGACGGCCTTGACCTTCGTCGGGGCTTTCAGGTCGAGTGCCCAGAAGGGTAGGTCGGTGTAGTGGCAGCCCAGGTCGGCGAGCGTGCCGCCGCCGAACTCCCACCACCACCTCCAGTGGAAGTGCGGCCAGGCGTAGGTCCAGCCGGACTGCGCCATCTTCGCTTCAAAGAAATCAACCGTGGCCGGTCCGACCCAGACGCTGAGGTCGAACTTTGCCGAAGGCTTGGCGACCCGAAAACCCGCGACCGGCTTGCTGGAGTTCCAGACGTGAACGCGGTTCACGGTGCCGAGCACGCCGCCCTGCACGATCTCAACGACGCGGCGGTAGTTCTCCTCGGCGTGGATTTGCGTACCCATCTGCGTGACGAGTTTGGTGCCGCGGACGGCGTTCCGCACCGCCCGCACTTCCTGCACATTGTGGCAGAGCGGCTTCTCGCAATAGACGTGTTTGCCGAGTTTCAGGGCTGTTAACGTGGCGTGGGCGTGCGTGTGGTCGGGCGTGCTGATGACGACGGCATCGAAGGTGTTCGGGTTGTCGAAGAGTTTGCGATAGTCAGTGAAGACCTCCGCCTTCGGAAACTGCTGCTGGGCCTTCTCGGCGTTGGCCGGATCGACATCGCACAGGGCGACGATGTTTTCCTTCTCGACGCCCTTGAGATTGGCCGCGCCACGATTGGAAACGCCAATGACCGCGATCCGCAGTTTACTCGCATCGGCCCACGCACGCGGGGCAAGAATCACGGCAGCGCCAGCAGTGGCGAGGAAACGACGACGTGGAAGCATGGCTTTCATCCGGAGTAGGGGTGCTGAAATCAACAGAGCAGATGGCGGACGGTGAGGCAAGCAAAATGTGAGACTCGACCAGGGCCGAACTCCGCGTTTGGGCGTGACGCGGAATCCGGTACCCTGGGAATCACCCCCGTAGGCGATCGGGGAGGTCTCAAAAGGTTGAAAGGCTGTGCAACTGCGAGAGGAAATGGAGCACGGTTCATGCCGGAGGAACGAAATCACGTGCAATTTTTGCCTAAAATCAATATTAACAATAACTTATGATTTTTGACTGCCTCACCGGAGACATCCGAGATCATTTTTAGAACGCAGACAATTCCGACACCTCGAGTCGATCGCAAGCGGAGTGTCGGGTTTCACGTCATTCAAATTTGGGGCGTTTCCCTTGCGGGTCGTTATGCGGGTTCGCAAAGATAACCGCACCCCCCCGGAGTGCGAAATCATGGCGATCGAACCCCTGGCCATCGGTGTGTGCAGTTGGTCCTTGCAGGTCAAGAGCGTGCCCGAGTTGAAAGGCTTCCTCGACCGCCTCGGCATCGACGTGGTTCAGATCGCGTGCGGCGACCCCCACCACGCGGCGTGGGACGAAGGCGACGACCTGCCAGCGGCGGCGAAGGCGGCCGGGTTCCGCATGAGCGGCAGTATGCTTGGCTTCCCCGGTGAGGACTACACATCGCCACAGACCATCGAGCAGACCGGCGGCTTCGGCGACCCCACGACGCGAGCCGAGCGAATCGAACGCTTCCAGTGGGGCCTCCAGCGTACCCTCGACCTCGGCCTGAGCGACATCATGTTGCACGCCGGGTTCATCCCGGAGGTCGGCGACGACGCTCGCTCGGCGTTCCTGCACACCCTCGCGCACGTCTCGGACCTGGCGAAGCGGGTCGGCGTGACAGTCGCGTTCGAGACGGGCCAGGAGTCGAGCAAGCTCCTCCGCCACACGCTCGACGAATTGCAGTGCCCGAACTTGAAGGTGAACTTCGACCCGGCGAACATGCTGCTCTATGACAAGGACGACCCCATCGAAGCCCTTGAACTTCTCGCCCCGGACATCCGCAGCGTTCACCTGAAGGACGCCAACCGGCCGAAGGTGAAGGGTCAGTGGGGCGAGGAAGTGCCACTCGGCCGCGGGCAAACGAACACGAAGCTCTTCGTGCAAACATTGCAGAATGCCGGCTATCGGGGGCCATTGTGCATCGAGCGAGAAGCCGGCACTCAGGCGGAACGCTTCCGCGACATCGAGCACGGCGTAAAATTCCTCCGCGAGTGTTTGGCGGGTTGAGTCGAGCTTGACCCCGTGCGCCGCCCCATGTTAAACCGGGTCGAGCGACCAACCAGCGTCACGTGCGGGGACTGCGAGACTCATGCGGGTCACGACGAAAGCCATCCTCGAACAACCGACCCTGGGCGAAGCATCGCCGGTGGTGTCGGTCTGTATCGCGAACTGGAATTGCTGCGAACTTCTGCACGACTGCCTCCTCTCGCTGTTCGAGCAGGATCAGGGCGTGGCGTTTGAAGTCATCGTTGTGGACAACGCCTCCACCGATGGCGCGGCCGAGATGGTGGCCGACCGCTTCCCGCACGTCGGCCTCATCCTGAACAATACGAACCGCGGCTTCAGCACGGCGAACAACCAGGCCGCGGCCGTGGCTCGTGGTCAGTATCTTTTCTTCCTCAACAACGACACCCTCGTGCCGGAAGGCACTCTGAAGGATTTCGTCCGCTTCACGCAGGCCAACCCGGATGTTGGTATGATCGGCCCTCGCCTTCGTGGCGGCGACGGAGAGTGCCAGATTTCGTACCGTCGTAAGCCGACCCTCGGTGCCCTGCTCCACCGCGTTAGCATGTTGCGTTGGACTGGCCTCTTTCGGGATGCGTACTACGATTATCGTCGGAACACGTTCAACCCGGACGGAGTTCACACGGTCGATGTGCTGATGGGCGCGGCCGTCTTTTTGCCGCGTGAGGCCTTCGAGAAGTCCGGCCGGTGGGACGAAGCGTACCGCTTCGGGGGCGAAGACCTGGACCTCTCCACGCAGGTCGGTCAGACGCGGCCCGTCGTGTATGTCGGCAGCGTTGAGATCGTCCACTTCGGGCGCGTCGCTAGTCGGGCGAACGTGAGTTTCTCGACGCCGAACGTCGCGATCGGATATGTCCACTACTTCCGCAAGAACGGCGTCGGCAAGAACCAGTTGCGTGTGTATAAAATACTTGTCACGCTCGATGCCCCGCTCCAGGGTGTGGCGAAGCTCGTGCAGGCGGGTGTGCGCTGGCTGCGGGGCGACCGCCAACGGGCCGGCAAAAGCTGGCTGGCGGCGCAGGGCCTGTGGCACTTCCTCACCCGTGAGCTAGTCCGCTTCTGGCGGGCCTGATACGAAACAGGGTATGGCACCCACCGACGCACTCGACCCCGCCCGCATCCTGTTTGAAGACCACCACCTCCTCATCGTCAACAAGCCCGCACCGCTGCTCACGCAAGCCCCGCCGAACGTGCCGAACCTGGAAGCTCTGGTGAAGGCGTACATCAAGGGGAAGTACGCGAAGCCCGCGGGCGTCTACCTCGGCGTGCCGCACCGGCTGGACCGACCCGTCTCTGGCGTCATCTGCTTCGCCCGCAACACGAAGGCGGCACAACGGGTTCACGAACAGTTCCACGAGCACACGGTTCGCAAGACCTACTGGGCGGCCGTGGTCGGCCACGTCACGCCGGACACAGGCCGGTGGGACGACTGGATACGCAAAGTCCCGGACGAGTCGCGGACCGTGCGGGCCGAACCCGACGAACCGGGGGCGAAGCACGCGACGCTCGACTACCGCGTTCTGCGGGCGGTGACCGGCGGCACACTCATCGAGTTCCAGCCGCTCACCGGGCGGATGCACCAGTTGCGCGTGCAGTCGGCCTGGCGTGGGCATCCCGTCTTCGGCGACGCCGCGTATGCCGAGTCGCCGCCCTTCGGTCCGCCCGCGGGCGAGCCGCGAGACCGGGTCATTGCCCTGCACGCGCGTCGCCTGGAACTGATTCATCCGTTTACGAAGGAGCGGCTCGTCGTCGAGGCTCCTCTGCCGGACTACTGGCAACCCCTCGGCCTCGATTCCGCGAACTAACCCCGACACTCTCATAACCCCTTCATGCGGAACGTGATAAAGGTTTTAATGAGAGTCTCTGCCAAGTTCGCCGAGGATCACGCGCGTGCGGGTTCTGCTTGTTGAAGATCAGATCGCGTTGTCGAAAGCTCTCCGCCAGGGACTGGAAGAAGAGGGCTTCGCCGTCGATACGGCTCTCGATGGCGAAGAGGCCGACGCGAAGGCCCGCACGACGCAGTACGACGTCGTCGTGCTCGACATCATGTTGCCCAAGATCGACGGCCTGACATTGCTCAAACGGTGGCGACAGTCGGGCATGTCCACGCATGTGCTCATGCTGACGGCTCGGACCACGCTCGACGACAAAATCGCCGGCCTCGATTCCGGGGCCGACGACTACCTCACCAAGCCGTTCGAGCTGGACGAACTGCTCGCCCGCGTGCGGGCGCTGGTACGGCGGAGCCACCAGGTCAAGGACCCGATCATCAAGATTTACGACATGACCATCGACACCGCCGCCCGTCGAGTGACGCGAGCCGGAAAGTCGATTCACCTGACGCCTCGCGAGTACGCGTTGCTCGAATTCCTGGCGTTCCACCGCGGGAAGGTCGTGACCCGGACGATGATCTGGGAGCACCTATATGACGAGTACGACGACAACACGTCGAACGTCGTGGACGTCTACATTCGCTACCTACGGATTAAGATCGACAAGGGGTTCGAGCCGGCGCTCATTCTCACCCGCTGGGGCGAAGGTTACATGCTGCGGGCCGAGGACGACCCGCCGCCGATGAAGGAAAGCAAGGACAAGGACGGCAAGCGGAAGCTCTGACTCTCCAGGTCATCATGCGTTCCACGCGATCGCGGCTGATTGTTTCCTTCCTCACCCTCCTCGGCTTCGGCCTGGGCGTCGTGGTGGTGCTCGCCGACCGTGTCGTCACCCAGGCGTTGAACCAGAAGGAACAGACGGCCTCCGAAGCGGTCGATCTGCGGACCATCGAACGCGTCCGCAGCGAGGAAGGGAAGTTCGACCGCGAACTCTTCACCCATGCCCGGCATATCGGCCGCATCGCCCGCCGCGAATACCTCCCACAGTCCGACGCCGAACGTCGGCGGTTCGACTTCCACCTCTGGACGAGTTACCTCTCCGCATCCGGACCGACGGCCAGCCTCTGGGCGGTCGGGTGGCACAGTGCCGTGGCTCCGCAGCCGCGGCGGGGTGGCGGCACCAACGCCCCCTCGCTGTACTGGTCGCTCATCCGCTCATATTTCTCCAACCTCCGGCTCGACGAGCTGTATCTGAAAGCCATCGACGACGAAGATCGCCTGCCCGACTTCGTGCAGATCAACGGCATCTTCGGCACGGTCCGCCGTTCGGAGAACCTGATTTCGGCCAGCCTCACACTGCCGTTCGACCGCAGCCGGCTCGACAAAGTGCTCGAAGACTGGGCCTACGATGAGGTGAAACTACCCGCCGGCGTCGATGGTCGCCGGGTTATCCTCAAGACGCCCCTACCGATTCAGACAAACTTCGGTCGCTACCCCCAACCACCGCGAGGCGGTGGGCCACCAGAGCCACCCCGGACCATCCCACCGGACCCCTCGCAATACGTGTACATCCATGTGGCTCGACCGTCGGAAGAGTTTCACCAACAAATTGCCGGTTTCCGCTTGCAGGCGACGGAGGAAAAGTCCTATTTGCAAGTCGCGACGCGACGATCGATCCGCTGGATTCGGCTGACACTCGGCCTCATCGCCACGGTGACGTTCTTCGCGTGCCTACTCGGGTCGTCGTGGCTGATCCGTCACGGCCTGACGCCGATCAACCGCCTCTCGGAGGCCGTGAGTCGCGTCTCGGAGAAGGACTTTCGGCTCGCCATCGGGCGGGACGAGCTCACGACGGAACTGCACCCGATCCATACGCGGATCACGGAGACGCTCGACCAACTGCGGATGGCCTTCGACCGGGAGAAGCAGGCCGTCGCGGACATTTCGCACGAATTGCGGACGCCAGTCTCGGCGTTGCTTGCGACCATCGACGTATCGCTCCGCAAGCCGCGGACGGCCGAGTCGTATCTGCAAACCCTCCGGGACTGCCGGGCAATCAGTAAGCAACTCGGCCAGCTTGTCGAGAAGGTGATGACCCTGGCCTACCTCGACGCCGGGCAGACGAAGGTCTCGACGGTTGCGGTAGACGTGACCGCCATCGCCACGAGTTGTGCGGCCGTCATTCGCCCGCTTGCGGAAGCCCACGGCCTGGAATTTGAAGTGAAGGCCGACGGCCCGATCCGCGTGCAAACCGACCCCGACAAGTTACGCGAGGTGCTGACGAACCTACTTCACAACGCGGTGGAATACAACCATACCGGCGGGCGGGTCGAACTGAACGTGTCGGCCGACTCGGCGGGCGTGCGGTTCCGCATCAACGACACCGGCATCGGCATGACGCACGATGTGCGAGACCGCATCTTCGAGCGATTCTACCGGGCCGACCCCTCCCGCACCGCCACCGGCGTTCACGCTGGATTGGGGCTGGCGATCGTGAAAGAATATGTCGATCGCCTCGGCGGCTCGATCTCGGTCGAGAGCGAACCGGGGGCTGGTAGTAGTTTCTGCGTTCGCCTACCGGCCGCGTAGCCGGTAAATTTCGTCTAGCCGCGTTCGCATCCGCTCGCCGGCCGCGACGATGGACAGGCTCGACGCCAAATCCTGTTTCGCCCGCTCTCCCCGGTTACGGGCTTGCTGCTGGTTCTCGAACACCTCTCGCATCTGTTTCGCCGCGTGGCCTACATGCGGTTCGGCCCAAATCGCGCCGCGAGGGTACGGGTCGATATCCTCGGTCAGCGCGATGCGTGCGTAGTCCACGAAATAGCTGTTGTCGTCGGTCATGAAATCGAGGTTGCCCGAGTACCGTGTGGCGATGACCGGCTTGCCGAGGAGCATCGCCTCGGCACAGGTCAGGCCGAAGCCCTCGGAGCGGTGCAACGACACATAACTGTCGGCCGCGTTAAGGAGGCCGAGCAGTTCCGCCCGTGTCAGCACGCGATCGACGAGTTTCACGTTCGGCGTGGCCGCGATGGCGTCCCGGAGGATCAGCCACTGATCCTTGTAGTAGCTCTCCGGCGGTGACACCTTGATGACCAGTTCCACCGGCTCGTCGGGCCGAAACGCCCGGCGGAAGGCATCGAGCAGGCCGAGCGGGTTTTTCCGCTGCATCCGGCTATTCATGTCGAAGACGAAGCTGAACGTGAACCGTTCAGGGTCGAGGCCGAAGTATTCCTTCGGTAGCGGGTCGAAGGCTGGCAGTTCCAACCCCGGCCCCATCGCGAACACCGGCTTGCGGAACGCCGACCGCATCGCGTCCGCGATGAACCGCGTCGGCGCCCAGATTTCGTCGACCCCATCGCCGCGGTCGAGCCACTGTTTCGGCAGTTCCTCCAGTTCCCACCACCAGATGCCGACGCGGTACACACCCGGCCGGGCATGCAGACCGCTTTTGCGATACGCCTCGGCCACCGGCACGTCGATGCCCGTGTTCAGGATGGTCACGTCGAACGGTTCGATCGCGTCGAACGCCTGCTTGTTCCGCGGCTCGCGAAGGAACAGCACGGGGAAGTCACGCAGCCCCGTCCGCACCCCGACGCTCGTCAGCGATTCGACCGTACTCTTCACGGCGTGCTGAAGGCCGGATGTGTACCGGAACAACCCCAGCACGTTCACGCCGGCCCGCGTCGGCAGGCGGTCGGCGAGGTCGGCCTTCAGGTCCGCCAACCAGCGGGCGTCCACGCACTTCGCGATCCGCGGCGTGCCCTTCACCCATTCCAGCAGGTCGTCATCGCGAGTTGGTGGTTTGATGTGCGGCTGGGCCTGACGGAGCAAGAGAAGCTCGTCCCACGGCCGGAACTGCTTTGGCAAGGTCGCTTTGCGGAGCCATCGACAGTCCAGCCCGTACCTCGACCCGACCCACGCCTTCAGCGCGGGCCAACCGAACCGCGTCAGGCCGTGCGGCACCGCTGCCTGCCACTCTGGGTGCAGACGGAAGCTCGCGGCCAGCCCGCGACTCGGGTCTTCGTCCTGCTCGATCAGAAACCAGACCGCGGCCTCGGGCGTGATTTGAAAATCGTCGCGGACGAAGCTGACCAGCCACGCCAGGTACTCGCCGCGCTGCTTCGGCGTCAGCGCGAGCGGCCACGCGGCCCGCAGGTCTTCGCGAAGCTCGAACACCCGCTTGACACGGGCGGCCGGGTCGGAGGCGAACGCTTCGCGAATGTTTTGGCGAGCCATCATCGACAGCGACACATCCGCGGACAACCGCTCTGCGAACGCGCCGGCGGTGAGTGCGCTGGTTTTGCGTCGAGAGGCAAGAAGGCCGAGGATGTACCGCATCGCCCCGGCCACGTCTTGCTCGGCTTCCCGGGGGTCGGTCGTCAGGAGTGGGCAGTCGCGGGCCATCAGGAACGCATTCAGTTTCGGCAAATTGTGGATGTCGAAGTACGTGTCGTCCGTCTCGCCGCGGAGGTGGTCGTCGATTCGCCGTTTGATCCGACCGCCGAAGCTCTTCAGCGGGCGAAACAAGTTGAGGGCAGGAGCGTTCATTCGATAACACTTCCTTGTTAAGCCGCCCGCCGGGCGAGTTGAGGGACGACCGGTTCAGTCGAGAGTGCGGACCGGCCGACCGCCGAGCGGATAACGAAGTCGTACCGGTCGAGCATCTCGTCGTAACTCAGATGGTTCT
>JBBQCQ010000076.1:0-10066 GCA_038318835.1 Gemmatales bacterium
ATCTCTCCTCGGTTTTCCTCTCGTGCCCTCACGTGCCTTCTGCGGTGAATCGTTTTCGTGCTCGTTTCGATCTTCGCAGCGCTTTCCACGCGGCCTTGCGCACGTCCTCGTCGTCGCCGCCGTCCGCGCCGATTTCCGCCAGCACCGCCTCTGCCGATTCCACCGCCATGAAGCCCAGCCCCTCGACCGCGCCCAGCCGTGCGGGTTCGGCCGCCTTCGGGTCCTTCGCCACCTTCGCCAGCGTCGGCACGTCCTTCGCGTCGATCAACGTGGGGAGGGCCAGCGGCTGGTAGTGCGGCTGCCCGGCGTTCGCCTTCGCGACCTCGGCCGACTTCGCCGTTGCGGAGAGGCGAGCGTACACCGGGCGGTCGGCGAAAAACTCCGGCGCCAGCTTCGCCGCCTGTTGCGGGGCGTACTTCGTGAGCAAGCCCGCCGCCAGCGCGCGGAGTTGTGGTAGCGTGCCACGCACGATGGCTTCGAGGGCCGGGACGAGGGCCGGCGGCACCGCGGTCAGGCTCGTGAGGATGCGTTTGCGAATGCTGTACATGTCGCGGTCGTGCGGCCGGGCGGTGAGGAGTTCGGCCAGCCGCTTCTCGGCGAAGCCGAAGCGGGCGGCGGGCCAGAGGAGTTCTTCGAGCGCGACTTCCGTCGTCGAAAGGTCCGCCTCGGGCCGATCGCGGCGGGTCTGCCACTCGGCCCACCACTTGCCGATGGCCGTTTCGATGGCTGCCTTCACAGGGGCCGATGCCGAATCCGCCCGGCCGATCATGCGGGCGGCCGCCTTCACCGACCCGTGATTGTCGCCGCCGAGGGCTTTCGTCATCACGTCGTCGGATGGCGTCGGCCGCGACATCAGAATACTCTCGATGGCGGCGAAACCCTCGCCCGTCGTCCGTGGCAGCGTCTGCAACAGCCGCAGTGTGTCGCCGCGCTCGCGGAGCACCCGCAGGACATCGACTTCGGCCGTGCCCATCGCGGTGAAATCGTTCTCGTGTGGCGTCTCGACGGCGGCGTAGTACGGCTCCAGCGAGTCGGGGCCGAACTGTCGCACGGCCGCGTCGAAGGCGGCGCTCACCACGTCGTTGTCGTCGTCCTTCCGCAGCCGGTCCAGCACCGCGTCGCGGCTGGCCGGGTTCGCGTCGTGGCCGAGTTGCTCCACGGCCACCATCCGCGTGCGCCAGTTGTTCGACTTTGCCGCGTTGCGAATCAGCGTCCAACCGGCGGGCGAATCGAACCACCGGAGGCCGACGAGTGCCTGCTGCGCGACGCCGTCCATCGGCGACTTCGCGAGGCGTTCGAGCAGCTTGCCGATTTCCTCCGCCCGCGGCGACTTCCGCATGTGCCCGAGCGCCTCGGCCGCGGGTTCCTGCAGGGCGTGGCCGTTCTCGCCAGCGAGCCGCACCAGCACGTCCACCGCGCGCGGGTCGGCCAACTCGCCGAGGGCCAGGACGGCACTGCGCCGCATCGCCACGTCGTCGAGGTATTCGAGGCTGGAGAGCAGCACCTGCAAGCCCTCGGCTCGCCCACCGCGTGCCACTCCTTCCGCCGCCGCGAACTGCGTGATCGGGTCTTTGTGGCGAAGCGCTTTCAACAGCGCGTCGGGCGGGCCGGATCGTTTGCGGAGCCGCCAGCCGAGGGCGATGACCGCGGTCAGGCGGATGTCGGCGTCGGGGTTCGCCGCGAGCGTGGCGAGGACCGAATCGACCGCGGGGCCACGGCTGCCCGTGGCGGGGGCGAACAGGTTCAGCACGCGGCCGGTGTCGCCGAGGGCGAGCGACTTGTCGAGCAGCTTCGCGAGAACGTCCGGGTGCCGCGGCCGCTGTTCCTTCTCGGCCTTCGCGAACGCAGCTTCCTCGTCCGGGTCGCCGGCGTCCTGGTCGAAGCCGCTTACCGCGAGCAGGGCGTCGAGCGCCGCGGCCCGCCACTCCTTGCGCTCGGCCAACTTCAAGAGGCGGTCGGCCAACTCGATCTTGCGGAAGCCGCCGGCGGCCGCGAATAGTTCCGGCGTTGCCGCGGTGCCGGTCGGGTCCGTCTCGACGCGGTCGAGCAGCACTACCACCGCCCGCGAATCGCCGAGCGTGACGAGGGCGTCGATCACCTTCCACTGCACGTTCGGCTCGGTCGCTTCCTTCAGCATCGCGGCCAGCACATCGAACGCGGCCGGGTCGCGCTTCGTAGCCAGCTCGATGGCCGCGGCCTGCCGCACGTGGCGGTAGCGCGATTCGACGGCCCGCCGCAAATGCTTCTGTGAGTCCGCCGATTTGTCGTACTCGGCCGCCAGCCACGCGACCGCTTGTTCTCGGAGCTTGTCGCTGACTGCGTCCAGGCTGATCGCCGCCACCGCGACCTGGCCCTTCTTCTTCGCGAGCAGCTTTGCCGCTTCCACGGCCAGATCGTCGGTTCGCGAGAGCAGCACGCGCTCTAACACGGCGTCGCCGTCGGTGCCGGTCGTGCCGTCGGTGAGTAGTTCCAGCCCCTTCACGCCGAGGTCGGTGTGGCCGGCTTCGAGGGTGTCGGCCGCCAGGGCGGTCTTGTCGAGGTTGAGCGCGAGCAAATGCTCGAACGCCTGCATTCGCACCGGCTGGTTCGGGTCGCCGAGGGCTTGCGTGAGGATCGGCCGGGCCGACCGCGCGGCGGTCGCGTCCGCCGACGCAATCGCGAAGATGCGGGCCAGGGCCGTCTGCCGCACGCGAACCGTGGCCGACGTCGCGGCCGCGGAACCCTGCTCGCGGATGAGGCCGACGTACGCCCCGAACGCGAGTTCGCGCAACTCCTCGGCCGACAGCTTCGGCTTCAGCGGGGCGGCCTGCTTCTTCGCGGCCGCGATCTCGGCGGCGAACCGCTTCGCGTGAACGGCCCACGCCTTGTCCCACCCGGCCTGCTCCTTGTGCGCGAAGTGCGCGAACAGCCGGGCGGTGCGTGCCCTCAACTGCGGCGAGCCGAAGGCGAGCACATCCGCGAGTGCGTCGATCCCGTCGGGCGGAATCTTCCACGCTGCCTCGTCGCCGCGGTCGTTGGCGAAGGTCTGCACGAAGGCGCGGAACCGCACCGGATCGGCGTAGGCTTCCAGCGCCTCGGCCGCGGTCAGGCGGATGCGCGGAGCCTTCGCCGACAGGCACGCAAGCAGGTGCGTCGGCACGCCGGTCGGGCCGCGGAGTTCGAGCAGCAGTTGCATCAGCACGGCCGTCGTTCGCAACCGATCCGCGGGCGAATCGAGGAACAGGCCGAGGGCGTTGTCGCCGCCGAGGGCGACGGCGGCCGCGAACTGCACGTCCGCCCCGAGCGACCCGGCGTCGTGCAGGACGATCGGCGCGACGCTCGCATCGCCAAGGTACGCGAGGCCGAACGCCGCCCGCAGTTTCACCTCCGTGTCGGCGTGCGGCAGCAGCCCGCGGAGCGTCGGCTCGTCGCCGGGGCGGGCCGACCACGCCACCACCTCGGCCGCGGCCTTCCGCAGGTTCGCGTGCGGGCCGTCCACCAGCGGCAGGACCGGCTTGAGAACCTGCGCGTCGCCGATCTCGGCGAGGGCCGCGAGGGCGGTTTCGGTGGCCTCCTGCCACGCCGGCTTCTTCCAGTCCTCGACCGGTTCCGGTGCGGTCGCCAGCGCGAGCAGCGGCGCGACAGCGGCCGGGTCGCCGAGGCGGCCGAGGGCGGCGGCGGCCCGCACGCGCACGTCCGTGTAGTCGCTCCGCAGCGCGGCCGTGAGGGCGGCGCGGGCCTCGTCGTCAATCAGCGACGACAGCGCCAGCGTGCGCACGCCGGCGTCGGCGTCCGCGAGGGCTTGCACCACGAACGCCTGGGCGGCGGGCGTGTGCTTCTTGATGAAGCCGTCCACCGCGAGCGTCCGCGCGTCGGCGAACTTCGACTTCAACGCGGCTTCGAGCGGGGCGAGTTCCTTCGTCTTCCGCGTCGCGGCGGCGAACGCTTCCGCCCGCAGGCCGCTGTCGGGGTCGTCGAGGAACTCGTACAGGAACGGCGTGCCCCACGCCTCGTTCACGTGGGCGATCACTTCGGTCAGCACGTCCTTGCGAACGTCGGCGTGGATCGACTGCCGGGCGAAGCGAAGCGTGGCCTCACCGCCGCCGGCGACCTTCTGGTTCAGCACCGCCTTGAACGCCTCCGACCGCACCGCGGTGGCCGAGTCGTTCAGCGCCCGCACGAGCAAGTCGCGGCCGTCGGCCCCGGCCGTGATCGCGTCGAACAGCGTTTGCAAAGCCCGACGGCGCACGTCCGGCTCGCTCGCGGCCAACCCGGCTTCGGCGGCGAGCAAGGGCGTTTTCTCGTTCAGCTTCGCCACGGCGGAATACGCGGCATCGCGCACCGACGCTTGCGAATCGTAGAGCAGCGAGTTCAACCGCGCGACGGCCCGCGGGTCGCCGAGAGCGGCGAGCGCCCGGCAGACTTCCACGCGGGCGTCGGTGTTCTCCTCGCGGCTCAGTTGCAACAAGAGCGCGAAGGCTCGCGGGTCGTGCAGCAGGGCCAGCCCCTTCGCCCCCCGCAGGCAGGTATCGAGCGCCCGGCTCGCGGTCGCCTGCAACAGCGTGTCGTAGTCGGCCGCGTCGAGTTTCACCTTTGCGGACACTTTCGGCGGGGCTTTCTCGCTCTTTTCGATCTCGTTCAACTGCCGGTGAAGCTCCGCGTCGGCACTTCGCAGGAACTCGGCGAGCTTCGGCCGCGACAGCACCGAGAGCAGGAACGCGACCTTGCGGACGCCGGTGTCGTCGTCTTCGAGCCGCCGCCGCACGGCCGACTGCACGCGGGCGTCGGCGAGCAAGCCGCGGTCGTAAGCCCGACCGAGGGCGAGTGCCCGCAGGTCGCCGTGCGTGGACGTGAGCGCGACGAGGCTGGCTTGCGGCGAAGTCGGCTCGAAGACCGTTTCCAGTGCCGCGAGGGCCGCCTTGCGCACGTCCCACGCGGGGGCGTTCAGCGCCGCCGTCAACCGGGCGAGGGCCTGATCGTCGGCCTTCGCGAGCGGTTCCAGCGCCTTCACCGCCCGCACGCCGATGTCGGCGTGGTTCGTCTTTAACGCCAGGTCGATCGGCTTGAAGTCCGTGCGGCCGAGTTGATTCGCCAACCCCTCGAAGACCTGCACGCGAACTTTGCCGTCGGCGTGGCCGATGAACGGTTCGAGCAGCGACACCGCCCGCGGGTTTGCCACGCTGCCGAGGTACTTCGCAGCCTGCACCTTCATCGCGGCGTCAGGATCACGCTCGATCTGCTGCGCGATTAGTTCCAGCGACGCGGCATCGTTCCATTCGTTCAGAGCCTTCAGCGCCGTCTCGCGGCGCTTGCTGTCGTGGACGGCGGCGAGTTCGTTCTTCGCCCAGTCCATCGCCCCGTAGGTTTTGATTTTGCAATCGTCATCCAGCCGGCCGTCGTCGGTGATCCAGAAGACGCGCAGCGAGTGGTCGTCGCACGCGGCCACGATCATCGGCTTGCTCGCGGCGACCTTCACGAGCGCCACGACACTGCCGACGTTCTCCTTCAAGGTCGAAGGCTTGATGCCGCCGACGCGCGGCCAGTTCTTGATCGTCGCGTCGCGGCTGCCGCTCAGGAAGCGTTCCGCATCGTGGGCGAGCATCGCGGTCACGAGGTCTTCGTGGTTGTTGCCGCGGCCCTTGTCTTCGGGTTCCAGCCGACCGCGGGCGAAGGTGCTGAGCAGTTTGTGATCGGCACCGGCCGAGAAGAACCGCAGTTCCTCCGGCTCGAACATCAGGGCCGTCACCGCGCCGTCGTGCAGTTTCTCGGCCTCGGCCGGCTCGAACTCCGATTTGTCCTGCCCGTCGAAGACGGCGACCATGCCCTTCGCGGTGCCGACGGCGAGCCACTGCCCGGTCTTGTCGGCCGCGAGGCAAGTGCCGACATCGGGCAGTTCCAGCGATTGCAGAAGGGAACCGTCGCCGCGAGAGAGCAGCGCCAACTGCTTGCCGGCAACGACGGCGAGCCGATCCCCACTCACCGGCAGGATCGCAACGATGGCATCCGCGAACGGCTCGCCGAGCGGCTTCGGCGCCTTCTCGATCTTGTAGACGCGCCGATCGGTGCCCGCGACGTAAAGCGTTGAGGCATCGGCCGCGAGGGCCACGCCACCGCACGGCAGAGCGTCTTCCTTCAGCGTAAGGCGGTCCACGTCCAGCCGGTAGATGGCCGTGGGCTGGCCTTCCGGGTGCCGGGTGACGAACGCGACCGTGCCGCCGACGCCGAGGGCTGCGGTGATGTCGCCGCGATAGGGGAAGTAGCGTTCGACGGGCATGGCGGAATCTCTAGGTTTTCAGCCCCGTTGACGGGGCTTGCCGCGGAGCGGTACTCGGCCCGTCGTTCACGGCGGGTTCGCGTGCCACCTCGAAGACCCGCCCTCAAGGGCGGGCCTACACCGCTTCGCGGGAAGCCCCGTGAGCGGGGCTGGATGCATTCTTGATTCGTGTCACGGCCACAAGGCACGCAGCTCGTTCGCTCACGCCGCGACTGGTCATGAACTCTTCGAGCAGCGGCAGTACACCCTTCGCGAAGGTGGCGTCGTCCAGGGCCAGGTCGCGCATCGTCTCCACCGCGTCGAGCTTCGCCCGGCGAGCGGGAATCGGCTTCGTCGTCACGACTTTCTTTTCCCCCTCCTCGGCATCGATCTTCGACTTCTCCGGCGGCCCCGGCGGAAGCTCGAACAGCACGCGGCGGAGGAACTCCGCGAGCGTCGGCTGCGGTGCGGGCCACGCGGCCGGCTTCACCGGTACGCCGTCGCCTTGAACGGCCTCGAACTTCTCGGCGGCTTTCTTCGCCTTCGCCCCGACCTGCGGTTTCGGTGGCACGGGCGGCTTCCAACCCGGCGTCAGGAAGCGGTCGCGGTAGGCCGCCCACAGTGCGCGGATAACGAACGCCCGCACGCGGCGGTCGGTGCTTTCCGTCAGGCGGAACAGTTCCTCCGGCACGCGCAGCTTCGGCAGGCGGCGGATCAGTTCCATGCCCAGGGCGCGTGTCTCGTCGTCGGGCGATTCGCAGAAGCGATACGCGGCGGCTGGGGCGAGCGAGGCCGGGTCGATGCGATACGTCTTCGTCTCCGGGTTCGCCTCCGCGAGCAGCGCCTTCGCCACGAACCGCCGCACGTCCGCGTAGGGGTTCTCGCTCATCGGCACGAGATCGTCGGCCGGCGGGTTCCAGCGGGCGAACTCCCACTTCGCTAACTCCAGCGCGAAGTCGCGGATCGGCTTACGGCTCTCGCGGAGCAGTGGCTCGACGCGCTCCCACGTCAGGAAGCTCGCCGGGATTTCCGCCCCCGGATCGACCGGCCGTTCCGTCTCGTGCTGACAGATCGCGGGGTGATGTCGGCGGATGTACTTGCGGGCGAACTCGCCGAGCGATGCCTCGGCTGGGCCGGGGGCCGTGACCATTTCCCAGAGCTTCTCGCAGCCGGCAAGCGTGCGGTCGGCCGACGCGGGAGCACTCGTTTGCCCGGCGAGCATTTCGAGGAACCGCGTCTCCGAGATGATCTGAATGTTCGCCCCGGCCGCGTTGAGTTCCTCGGCCTTGACCTGCTTGCTGCCCTTCTTGCCCTTGCCGTACAGCGGCGAGCCGTCGTCGCCGATGACGAGGTACGCGAGGTTCTTCGTGACCGAACCGGCCACGGTGCCGTTGGCGTCCTTCACCTTGCCCTCGGACACGTCGCGGGTCATGGTCGCGAGCTTGCCGGTGAAGAGGAACGTGGCCTTCTTCAAGTCCGTGGATGTGGGTGGGGGCGAATGCCCACCCGTCGCGACGGGTGGGCTTTGATCGCCCACAAAATCCGCGGGCACGAACGAGCGAATCATCCGATCGGTCGCGAACGTGTGGTACAGCGGCTCGCCGCGCGTCACCAGCTTCAGCAGCCAGTCGAACCCGAGGTCGGCGGTGCTGAACTGTCGCACGTCGGCGAACCACGCGAGGATGCCCGCCGCCCGTCCCTCGTCGAAATTCTGATCGCCCGCCCACTTCCCGGCCTTCGCCTTGAAGTCGCTCAGCCACGGGTCGGTCTCGTACTCCGGGTGGAACGCGAGAGCCTTCCAGAACTCGATGCCCAGCGCCTGCGGCTTGAGCTTCCCCTGAACCACCCAGGCGTCCAGCACGTTTGCCGAAGCCGGGAATAGGGCCAGGAATCGCAGGTCGTCGCGCGGCACCGCGTTGAGGTCGAACTTCGCCAGGCACTCCTCGGCGAACGTCACGAGGTCGTCTACATCGTCGTCGCGAGTCGCCGCCCGGCGGATCAGTTCGACGAAGTACGCCGCCCCCAGCGAGGCGATCGGGTGAATCTTCGGCAGCAGCTTCGACACGAACGCGAAGGCGTCCGCGTTCTGCGTCATCAGGCGGTCGCGGAACCACTCCGGCGTCAAGTCCTTCGGGCCGAACGCCTTCACCAGCACTTCGGTGGCGAACGTGTGGCCGTGTTCGGTTTCGAGCAACTGCCCCCACGCGGCGAGGCCGACGTCCTTCCGCGGGTCGCGCTCGCCGAGGAGGTCGCGGGCCAGCTTCCGCACCGCTTCGCTACTATTGTTCGCCAGCCGCACGAGCACTTCGATGGACAGATCGCGGGCGTGAGTGCGGGCGTATTCGGCCGCGTACTTGCGGGCCGGCTCGCTCGGCGAATCGAACAATTTCAGCACCGCGTCGTGCAAGCCGATCTTGCGGAACGCCCCCTGCTCGAACTTCGGCACGTTCTGCAAAATCCACACGACGAACTCATGCACCGCCACGCTCGGCACTTCGACGAGGCGCACCACCCACGCGGCCTCCACGTCGCGCAGCACCTGCTTGAAGTCGGCCTTCAGCGCGGCCGCGGCGAACTCGCGGACGAAGTCCGCCTGTGCCCGTTCGAGCAGCGCGAACAGCGGCCGCGGCGACCGCTTCCACAACTCAGCGAACGCCCGGTGCTTCAGGTCCGATGGCGACGGGTTGTCGCGGTAGCCCCACTGGAAGTTCGAGCGGCCGTAGTTCTCCTTGCCGTGGAAGAAGACGTGGTTCGCGACCCACGTCCCCTTCAGATTCGTCCCCTCCGGGTAGCGGGCGAGGAAGTCGGTCGCCACGTCGGCGTAGGTCGCGGGCAACTGTACCGCCACGCGGCGGAGGTATCGCCACGCCCGCCGCGCGAGGTACGCGAGTGTCGCCCCGCTGACACTGCCGCGATTCCCGCCGGCGAAGGCGGCGTCGAAGCGGGCCGCGAGCGCGCCGTAGACTTCGGTGTCGTGCTTCGCCTCCGCTTCCTTGAAGATGCGCTTGATCGCCCGCCACGGCCCGTAGACCAGCGGCACGGTCGCAATCACGTCCAGCAGCATCTCGCGGGCCAGCGGGTCAGGCGACTGCCACAAACTCAGGATGATCTCGTGCGCTTTTAACCGCTCCGGCAGCTTCACCTCGGCGTCGGCCGCCTCGACCGCCTTCAGCCGTTCGACGCGGGCGTGCCCCTGCTGCTCCTTCGGCAACCGCTTGAAGTCCCACGACCGCAGGTACGCCAGCCACCCGTCGAACGTCGGCGCGCCGTCGCGGATCGGCGTTTCCGGCTGCGGGTCCGGCTGCGTGGCAAGTTGGTTCAACAGCGGTACGAACTGCGGGTCGTGCGTGTCCCACGCCTTCCGCAGATCGATAAGAGTGAGCGTCGCACTCACGGGCAGACTCGGAGTGGGAGAAAGTGAAGCCGGAGGGAGGCGTCAACCTCCCTCCGGCAATCCATCACAGCAGTCCGTCAACTTCTCGACCTGGAACATGGACGGCTCACGGGACCGCCGGGATAGTACACCCCGGTGGTACTGTGGAACCACGATCCGCGGGGTTGTCCCAGGCCACAGTACCACCGGGTTTGCGTCGGAGCGCTCCTGGCGGCGTTTTCCTCGACGGCCGCCTTTGCCGGTTACGGCAAGATCTGTGGCACGGTGCCCATACGTTTCCTTACCTTGATGTGCGGCAGCCGACCGCACGCGTGGAACACGAGGCGTCCACCAGCAAGATCGGCGAGGACCAATTGTTCTATTGCCGACAGCGCGGCTTGTCGCATTGTGGCCTGGACTTCCCGCCCAAGCGCCAGTTCCCGCTCAATCGACTCGGCCTC
>JBBQCQ010000077.1:0-10065 GCA_038318835.1 Gemmatales bacterium
CGAACACGCCGCCGGCGAAGTCGGGGTAGAAGTCGCCGTCCAGCAGCGTCGAGGGGAAGGGCCGGCCGATGGCGGTGCCGTCGTAGACGGTCACGCGAGATCCGCCGCCGGAGCCGGAGCCGGTGATGAGGTCGGGGCGGCCGTCAGCGTTCACGTCGTCGGTCGAGACTCGCACGCCGCCGCGACTGCTCGTGTCGCCGGCGAAGAAGTTGCCGAGCGTGCGGTACGAGTTCCGTAACAGCGAGCTGCCACTGAGGACCAGCACCCGCGGCCCGCCGCCCGGCCCGCCGCCCGCGACGAGGTCGGCGCGGCCGTCGTTGTTGAAGTCGCCGGCGGCGAGGAAGATGCCGTTGCGCAAACTCTGCTCGAAGGCGAAGAAGTCGCCGAAGAGTTTTTGCCGTGTGCCGGTGCCGAGGGTCGCGCCGTCGTACCCGGCCACTCGCGGGCCGCCACCGAAGCCGGCCGCCACGATCAGATCGCCGCGGCCGTCGCCGTTCACATCGCCGATGGCCGCACGAGCACCGCCGCGGAAGTTTGTGTCGTCGATGCCGAAGAAGTCGTCGAGGATGTTGAAGGTGGCCCCGTCGAACACACGGCTGCGCGGCCCGCCCCCCTCATCGGGGGTGATGACCAATTCCGGCACGCCGTCGCCGGTGATGTCGCCGGCCGTCACGTACACGCCGCCGGTGAACGCCGGCTCGAACGGTGCGATCGAGAAGAGTTCCTGTTGCGTCGCGCCGCTGAAGATGCGGACCTGCGTGGGTGCCCCTGGGCCGGTGCCGACGATCACATCCTTCACGCCGTCCCTGTCGAAGTCGCCCGTCGCCGTCCGCACGCCGCCGGTGAGGTTGGCAAACGGAGCCAGGGTCCAGATCGGTTCGCCAGCCGAGTTTACCACAGACACGGTGGACGAAACGCCTTCGCCCACGCCGACGGCGAAGCGGACGGCGGTGCTGGCGGTCGTGGGCGGTGGCGGCACGACCGGCGGCAGTACGACCGGCGGTGGGGGCGATGGCGGCGGCACGACCGGCGGCGGGCTGCTCGCTGCGCCGACTTGCCAGCCGATGTCGGCGAGGGCGGCGTAGTCCAGGGCCGTCACGGGGCGGACGACCCCGGCCGGGATGGACGGCACCATGATGGCCGTCTGATCGCCGACGGATACGCCCGACGCCCAGTGGCCATCGTCGCCGTTGGCCAGCGGCACGGCCTGCCCGTACACGGCGACCGCGTTCGGCCCCGTGAACGTGCCGTTGCGGATATACCGGTCAAACGAGTTATCGCCGAGGCCGAAGCCGATTACGTGGATCAGCTCGTGCCGGGCGATGCTGTCGAAGTCGAACACGTTGAAGTCCGGGGCATCCGGGGTGAAGTCCCATTGCGTGCCCGAATCGAAGGCGATGAACCCGCCCCACGGGGCCACGTCGGTCGGCGACGACCCGAGCGCCCCCGCCTGCCCGCGGCTCTGCACCGTGTTCAGCCACGGCGTCGATCCCCGCGAGGTGTACGACCCGCCGGACGCCACGCCGAGTTCGGAACTGCCGATGGGGCCGCCCGCGACGTAGACCACGACCTCGTTCGCGGCGATAGTCGGGTTCGTCAGTGTGACCGTGCGGTTCGTGATCGAGTTGAAGAACGACGCCGTCCAGGAGTTGCCGCCCGACGGGGCGATGGCCGAGAGGGTGTCCTGCAACACTCCGCCGATCTCGGCGGCCGCCCGTTCGATGGCCACCCGACGGTCGGCGGTGAAAAAGTTGTTCGTGTCGTAGGTGTAGTCGACGCGGAGCGTCACGCTCGGCGTGAATCGGCCTTCAAGTTCAAAAACAGTCCACGCGGCCGACTGAATTCTACGCTCGGGCATGGAATCTACTCGCTCGTCGGAAGGTGGTGCCCGTCGGGGCCGCGCGACAGAGTATTCTAGCTCATAAGACGAGTCGGAGAGAATCACGGTTTCCTACCCCTGGCGGGCGCGATGCGTTTGTTCGACTTGATCCGGTTCGCAGTCGGCGGACTGTGGCGGCAGAAGGTTCGCACGACCCTCACGGTGCTCGGCGTCGCCGTCGGTGCGTGTTCGCTGGCGTTCAGCCTGTCGCTGGGCGTCGGCCTGCGGCGCGTCATCACGAACGAGTTTCATTCGCGGCCCGGCTTCTGGCAGGTACAGGTGAACGCCGGACCCGAGCGAACGACCGGGGTCGTGCCGGCCGACGCGGTGAAGGTGCCGGCCGGCGTGACCGAGGGGCGGGCCGACCGACTCAAAGACTTGCTCGCCGCGCGCGAGCAGGAGAAGATGGCCGCGACCCCGGCCGTGCCGCTAACGCCGGCCAAGCTCGACGAGATCGCCGCTCTCTCGGACGTCGAGGACGTGCGGACCTTTCGCCACGCCCACGGCACGATGCGGTTCGGCGATAAAACCCAGACGACGACGTTGGTGGCCACGCGGTGTGACCGGCCGGAGATCGTGGCCCTGGTCGTCGCCGGCCGACTGCCGGAGGAGGGCACCGTCCGCGAAGTGCTCGTGCCCGAGTGGTTGCTTTACGATCTGGGCGTCGTCACCGACGCGGAGGTGGCCAGCGTGATCGGCCGCCCACTCACGGTGGAACTCGGCGGCTCGTCCGACGCCCGGCAGCAGTCGCTGCTGGCCAGCCTCGGCCGCGGCCTCACCGGGGCGTTGACGCCGTCGCAGGGGTTGCTGCTGCTCAAGTTCCTGAACGACCTGCCGACGCTGATCGACCACGCGACGCTGACCGCCGCCGAGAAGGAACAGCTGCGCCAACTCCTGTTCGCGGCCGACGCAACGGGGGACCAGTCGGGGCGATACCCGGTCGTGGATACGTTCACCATCGTCGGCGTTTACCGTGCTCCGTCGAGCGATGAGGAAAAGAAGGGGACGTGGCACCTGAACCAGGGGAGCGTTTTCGCAAACGCGCGCGGCGGAGAAGACATTTTCCGCCGCCTGCACCGGCTGCACGACGGCCGGTTCGACCACGCCGAGGTCCGCGTGCGGGCCGGCGGCGACTTGCCGGCGGTGGTCGAGGCCATCGAGAAGGCCGGGTTCGGCACGCAGTCGTCCTTGCGGTGGTACAACAACGCCCGCCGCGAGGTGACGGCCATCGCCGTCGGCCTGAATGTGTTCTCGTGGATTTCGCTGCTCATCGCGGCCATCGGCATCACGAACACGCTCGTCACCAACGTCGTCGAGCGGACCCGCGAGATCGGCATCCTGAAGGCCATCGGTGCGAGCCGGCGGCAGGTGATGGGCCTGTTCCTGCTCGAAGGCACAGTCATCGGCACCGTGGGCGGCGCGCTCGGCCTGCTCATCGCCCGCCTCGGGGCGGGGCCGGCCGACGGCTTCGTGCGGGCCGAGATTCAGCGGCAGATGCGTGGCGAAACGCTGATGGCCAGCAGCGTCTTCGAGTTCCCCCTCTGGCTGTCGCTCGCCACGTTCGGCTCGGCCGCGATCATCACCACGCTCGCGGCCGTCTACCCCGCCCGTCGAGCCAGCCGCGTCGAACCGATCGAGGCGCTGAAGTACGGCTAATTCATAAAACACGTCCACCCTATTCTGGAGTTCCCGATGACCGTATCCTGGCGTGGCGTGTTCCCGGCTGTCTGTACGCAGTTCAAGGCCGATGAATCGCTGGACATCCCGGCCACTCTCCAGCACATCGACGCGATGCTCGAAGCCGGCGTCCACGGCTTCGTGATGCTCGGCAGCGTCGGCGAGAACACTACCCTTGACTTCGCCGAGAAGCGGGAGTTCTTTAAGGCGGCGGTCGATCACATCGACAAGCGGGTGCCGGTGCTGACGGGCGTGGCCGACTACACCACCGCTCAGGCCTGTCGGTGGGCGGCCGAGGCGGCGAAGCTCGGGGCCGACGGCCTCATGGTGCTGCCGCCGATGGTGTACAAGGGGGACGACCGCGAGACGATGAGCCACTTCCGCACGGTGGCGAAGGCGACCGACCTGCCGATCATGGTCTACAACAACCCGCCGGCGTACAAGGCGGACATCACCCCGGAAATGTTCGTGGAACTGGCTGACGAGCCGAAGTTCGCGTGCATCAAGGAGAGCAGCGATAACCCGCGGCGGATCACCGACATCATCAACCTGACGAAGGACCGCTATGTGATCTTCGCTGGCGTGGACGATCTGTTTTTGGAATGCGTGATGCTCGGCGCGGTCGGCTGGGTGAGTGGGCTGGTCAACGCCTTCCCGGCCGAAAATCGGCTGATCTGGGACTATGTGCAGAGCGAGCAGTGGATGGAAGCCCGCGACGCCTACCGCTGGTACACGCCGCTGTTGCACCTGGACACGCACCCGAAGCTGGTGCAGTACATCAAGCTAGCGGCGGCCGAGTGCGGGTACGGCACCGAACGCTGCCGGGCACCGCGGCTGCCGCTGATCGGCGAGGAACGCGAACGTATCCTGACGATCATCCGCCAGGCCATCGCCACGCGGCCGAACCTGAAGAAGTGAGTGCCCGGCCGAGGAGTTTCACCTTCTGCCACTTCGAGACGCGGGGCCGTTGCGTCCAGACGTCGTACCCTTGCCGCTCGACGGCGGCGAGGGTCGCCTCGCCGCCGCGGATGAATAAGTCCACGTCGATGCGCACCGGACGCGGGAGCAGCGGGAGCAGTTTCTTGCCGCGCTCGAAGTAGCCTCGGGTTCGCTCGACTTCAAATCGCATCATCTCCGCGAACGCCGGCGTGAACCGGCCCATTTCCGTGTAACCGAACCTTAAACGATCTTCTTCCGGCAGGTAGATTCGCCCGATGGCGAGGTCGCGGGCCACGTCTTGCCAGAAGTTCGCCAGTTGCAGCCCGGTGCAGACTTCGTCCGACAGGGCACCCCGCTCGGCGTCGTGGCACTCGAAGAGGTACAGCACCAGTCGGCCGACCGGGTTCGCGGAGTTCCGGCAGTAGCCGAGGAGTTCGTCGAAGGTCGCGTAGGTCTTCTTCCGCTGATCCTGCTCGAAGGCGGTCAGCAGATTCAGGAACGGCTCCGGCGGGATGGCGAACTTCCGCACCGTCTCGCGGAGGGCGATCATGACCGGGTGCCGCGGCGTGCCATCGTACACGGCGAGCAGCTCGCGCCGCCACCAGTCGAGCAGTGACAGGGCGATGTCACCGCCGGCCGTTTCGTCGGCCAAGTCGTCGGCCCACCGGCAGTAGGCGTACACGGCGTGGAAGTGCGGCACGAGCTTCCGCGGCAGGAGCACCGACGCGACGGTGAAGTTCTCGTAGTGCCGGTGTGTAACGGAGGCGCAGTAGTTGCGGGCGTGCGAAAGCCGTTGAGAGTGTGAGGGCGAAAGCCCACCCGTCGCGACGGGTGGGCTTTGCGGCCCCCATTTTGCCAGTTCGGTGGCGAAGTCCCAGACCACTACTTCTTCGCTTCTGTGATGGTGATCGGCGTCGAGAGGTTGAACTTCTGGCCGTCGATCTCGAACGTGAACTCGATGAAACCGGCCGCGAAGCCCTTCTCTGGGATGGGGAGGGTTAACTTGCCAGCGGTGCTGTGCCCCGGCCCCTCGCTGGGAACCGGCATCTCGGCGACCGTGAGGGCGGCCTTGTCTCCTTCGGTCCATTTCGACCGGCGAAAGTCTCGCGTCTCTGATGCCGTGACCCAGCACCGCACGGCCGTCGGGCTGGAATGGGCCACCGCGAACAGATTCGGCCCGCCTGCTTTCGTCTTGAGATGTTCGCACTCGATCAGTGGGAATTTCTTGTCCGTCAGCACAGCCCGGCAGAACGCGGCGATGCCGTCCACGGCCTTCATCGGGAAGAGGTCCTTCTTCGCCCCCGGTTGGTTCGGCTTGTCCTGCGGCCGTAGGTCGTGGCCGGCGTTCGGCACATACAGCAGCCACTTCGGCCCCTTCAGGTCGTCCCAATACTGGTTCGTCGCGTCCTGTGCCCAGTAGGGGTCGTTGGTGCCGTGGACGAGCAGTTTCGGCAGCGTCAGCTTGTCGCGGTACACCCATGGATCGACCATCGCCCACAGTTTGCGGGCCGCGGCCGTGTCGGGCATCGGCAGCAGTTTGCGTTCCTCGTAGTCGTGGATCATCTCGCTGTAGCGGCCGAACGACTTCAGTTGGTTCGGCATCTGCTTCGCGAAGTTCAGCGTGTCGATGACCATCGGCACGATGGCCTTCACCCGCGGGTCGCCGGTCGCGGCTGTCAGCCAACTCGTCCAGCCGCGCTTCGATGCGCCGGCCACGATGAAACTCTTCACGTCCGTGTTCCACTCCTTCTTGCCGATCGCCTGCAAAGCGTCCATCGCCTTCACCACGCTCTTCGTCATCGGGAAGAGCAGCGGCCACGAGCTATCACCCGTCTCCAGGTAGCGGACGAATGTCTCGGCGATCAGCGCGTCTTCCTTCTTGCCGTCGAAGAGCGGTTGCTTCGGGATGCCCCACAGGACGGCCACGGGGGCCTTCACGCGGCGGGCGAGTTCGAGGCCGATGATGCCGGTCGCACTGTCCTTGTTCGCCTTGCCGCCGGTGTTCAGCAGCACCATCGCTGACTTGTTGTTCACTTCCTTCGGCACGAAGATTTGCAGGTCGTGTTCCCACAGTTCGTCGTGCCACTTTTGCGACACGAAGTGGAACAGCAGGATCGCGTTGCCGTCCGACTCAGACTTGTCGATCAGCTTCCAGGCGTAGTCAGGTTCTGGCTTCTTGACGTAATTTTCCAGGTCCGGGGGAATCTGCGGCGTCTGGGCCGCGGCGGTCGAGGCAAGGACCGCGGCGAGGGCGAGCGAAAGGAATCGCAACACGTCGGTGTCTCCGGGAAAGGGGAGTTTGGGTAGTTCTATATGGCCACCGGGTTGCCGGCGGGTTTTGATCGACCCGTGGTGGCGAGTGTGAACCGATTTCCAGTAGAGTTCTCACAGGCCCGCGGTTATAGTGCAAGGGTAAGTGGCGACCGGACGACCGATCCCAACGCCAGGACGGGCGACGCGGCACCAGTTCTCCCCACACTTCCACCCGGCACCGGAGTTTCTGTCACGAGCGCGTGGAAGGATTTTCTCCGCACGACGGCCGAACAGGTTCGCGAGTGGGCCACTCCGATCGGGAGTTTGCCCCCGCCGTCGCCGGAACCACGACCGGACCCCGTGCGGTACGAACCGCTCGCACGGGTGCTCTTGACGGACGAAGTCAGCCGAACGCTGTTCGGCGAGTACGCGGCCCACCGGCTGACCGACCGCGGCCGCGAAGAAACCGGCTGGGTGCTGTTAGGGCTGCGAGATGCGAACACCGCCACCGTGCTGGCCACACTGCCGGCCGGGGCGAACCGCGACGCGGGCCAGGAACATGTACGGTTCAACACCGAAGCTCAGGCTCTGGCGAGCCGCATTGTCCGGCAGGACGACCGGCGACTAACATTACTTGGGGTGGTTCACACGCACCCCGGCACCCTTCGCCACCCGAGCGGTGGCGATCTGCGGGGCGACCGCGAGTGGGTGAAACGGCTCCGCGGGCGGGAAGGTATCTTCGCCATCGGCACCGTGGACGACACGACACACGAGGCGTTGGTCGGCGAACATCCCCGCCCGCACGTGCAGAAGTTGAAAGACTTGCGGTTCGACTGGTATAGCCTGACGCACGGCGACGCGGGGTATCGGAACTTGCCGGTGGTACTGACCCTCGGCCCCGATTTGGCCCAGCCGTTGCGGGCAGTCTGGCCGGCCATCGAGGCCCATGCCGCCCGACTCGACCGCCTCGCCCGGCAACAAGCGAACGTGCGGTTCGCGGTGACGACCGACGGCAACGTGCCGACTCTGGTGGTGAGTGTGCCGCTGGCAGAACCTGGCCACGCGATCCGGGTGCTGGTCGAAGAAAAGAGCGTGCGATTCTTTTACGCGGCAGGTGGCGAGGTGTTTCAGGCCGACCTGCCCGCGGGCGCGGAACCGGATCAGGGCGTCTACCTGCTCCTGGCGGAACTCGCGGCCCGCGGATGACGAATCACCCCCGGTGGAAGACCCGGGTGTGTGGGTGTTCGGGACTCAACCGGCGATGTCCGCCGGTCTGGAGAGACGGCCCGAACGGGAGGGTTTCCACATGGACTTCCGACCGCTGAGTGAACTGGAACGGCGTAACCTGGTCACGGCCCTGCGGGGCAACGCCGATGGCAACCGCGTGCTCTTGCTCGACCGCAAGGACACACACTTCATCGGCACCGCCGACGAAGTCCCTGACGAAGAAGTTATCAACGCGATCAAGTCTGTCCCGTGCCACTACTGAAGAAGTGCGGAGTGCGGAGTGCGGAGTTCGGAGTGAAAACAAGACACCCTCGCGGTTCGGTTTTCATTTCTTAACTCCGGACTCCGCACTCCGTACTCCGCACTATGGGTCTCTTGGACACCGAACTCGGCAAGCGGCGGCTGCTGTCCGTCGATCTGCCGGTCATTGAGAAGTACAACGAGGGCCGCGACGCGGAGTATCGCATTCGCGTGCTTCGCGTTGCTGGCTCGCTCGTACTGCATTACCACCTCAAGCCGACGCACAACATCTACGCCGTCGAAACGCGGTTACTCTCCAGCTACCCGACGGTGCCGCCCGAGACGCGCGTCCTCACGCCGCTGAAGCACTGCCCGCACCTGCTGGAAGGACAGACGCTCTGCCTGTGGCGGCAGGGTTCGACCCGCACGAGCAGCCGCTGGGACCCGGCCAAGTTCACGTGCATCTTCGCCGTGCAGGCCGCGTGGCGGTGGCTGGCGTGCTACGAAATCTGGCACGATACCGGCGAGTGGCCGCTCCCCGAGGCGAAGTAACTGGCCAGCGCAGGGTACGGGTCGTTCAATACCGTCGCCGGTGTGTCATCGGCCCCGCCACCTTTTCACTTTTGTGGGTCCCATTATGTTCGTGTTCCATCGTCGCCCCGCTGTCGCACTGTTTGCGCTGGCCGTCGGCCTGTTGTCATTCGCCGCCAGCGGCTCTGCCCAGGACAAGAAGAAAGAGAACGACGCCGTCAAGCCCGTGCCCCGCGATGCGGGGTGGATGAAGCGGCACGAGTCGTTCCTGGCCCGTGCCAAGAAGGGGCCGGTAGACGTGCTCTTCGTCGGCGACTCCATCACCCAGGGTTGGGAGGGCAGCGGCAAGAAGGTGTGGGCGGCCAAGTTCGAGACGTGGAACCCGGCCAACTTCGGCATCGGCGGCGACCGCACGCAGCACGTCCTGTGGCGAGTCACCGAGGGGAAGGAACTTGAGGGGATCGACCCGAAGGTCATCGTCATGATGATCGGCACGAACAACTTCGGCAGCAACACGCCCGACGAGATCGCCGCCGGTGTGAAGGCGATCCTCGCGGAGTTCCAGAAGCAGAAGCCGAAGGCGAAGGTGTTGTTGCTCGGCGTCTTCCCGCGCGGTGGCAAGAAGCCGGCCGACCCGACGGTGGTCACGGCCGACGAACTGAACACGAAGACGAAAATGGTGAACGACCTGCTCGCGAAGTTCGACGACGGCAAAACCGTGAAGTATCTGGACATCGGCGACAAGTTCCTCAACGACAAGGGCGGTCTGCCGAAGACAACGATGCCGGACTTCCTGCATCTGTCCGAGCCAGGCTACACGATCTGGGCCGACGCGATTACGAAGCCGGTGGAAGAATTGCTGAAGAAGTAAGCGAGAACGATATTCGGGAAGGCCTGGCCGTCGCGACGGCTGGGCCTTCTGCTTGTTATGATGACGCCGAGGAGGACACGCTCATGACTCGGACTGTCGAAGCCGTGATCGAGCCGAACGGCACCGTGCGGTTGCTGCAACCGATCCACGTCACGAAGCCGACGCGGGCCACGCTTACGGTGACGGAGGAACCGGTTGAGGCTCCTTCCCGTCCGGCCCCGCGAACGCTCGAAGAGGCGTTGCAACTCATCAAGGACGCCAAAACCCCCGAAGAGTTGTTCGCGGCAGGGGCGGCGGCGGCACCTTTCCAGACCGAGCCCGAAGGATACGATCTCGAGAAAGCGTTGGAGGAGAATCGCAAAGTGCCTTTCTGTCGACCTGTGAACCTGAAGGAGTGGGGGTACGACGATGAGTAAAATCGTTCTGCTTGATACCGGTCCGCTCGGGA
>JBBQCQ010000078.1:0-10061 GCA_038318835.1 Gemmatales bacterium
GCGATCCAACGCCGGCCGAGGGCGATGGCGGCGTAACGTCCCGTTGAAGCGGCCGACAGTCCCAGCGTCGCGAGAGCTTCTGCCAGGGGATGGTACATCGGAGAACCTCTCAGGCAGTTTCGTTCTGATATTGCTTCCCGAAGCGATTCGCAATGAACTCCACGTAGTCCACGTGTTCCTGCTTCACAAACCCCTGCGACGGCAGCCGGCCGGCGACGTGCAGATCGACGGCGGCACAGATGGCGGCGGCGGTCGTCACCTGGATCGCGCTCCAGATTTCGCCGTCGAGCGTTCGCGGGTAAATCTTCTTCGCCTCGCTGTGCTGCACGTAGCGGCCCGCGCGCCAGCCCTTCACCGTGCAAAAGACAATCACCACATCCTGATACGTGATCGGCACCGCTCGCTCCAGCACGTCCTTCAGCAGTTCGCGCCGTTCGCTCAGGCGGAGTTCGTTCACCAGGAACGTCGCGAGGTCGCGGTGGCCGGGGTAGCGGACGGTCTTGTAGTTCAGTTCCCGCACCTTGCCGTCGAGCGTTTCGCAGAGCGTGCCGAGGCCGCCGGAGGTGTTGAACGCTTCGTACTCCACGCCGTCGAGGTCGAACCGCTCCAGCCCTTCGAGCGGCAGCAGTTCGAGGCGGCGGCCGTTGTGGATCGCCTCGCACGGGTTGCAGTACTCGTTGATGAGGCCGTCGGTGGACCACGTCAGGTTGTACTTCAGCGCGTTCGTCGGGAACTGCGGCAACGCCCCGACGCGCATGTGAACCGTGTCGAGCGTGTCGAAACCTTTCGCGGCGTGGTTCGCGAGGATCGACACGAACCCCGGAGCCAAGCCGCACTGCGGCATGAAGACTTGCCCCGGCTTCGCCTTCGCGGCCACGGTTCGCACGCGGCGGGTGGTTTCCACGTCTTCGGTCAGGTCGAAGTAGCTCAAGCCGAGATCGTGTGCGACCTCGGCGATGAGCGGATTGAGCTTGAAACTGAGGGCGGAAATGACGATGGCGTTGCCGTGCAGAACCTTTGCCAGCGACGCGGGATCGCCGGCATCGACGGCGGCCGTCTCGACGTTCGGCCGATGGAACCGGGCGAGTGCGTCGGCATCCACGTCGGCGATTCGCACGCGATAATCGCCGGTGTCCGCGAGGAACTGCGCGATCATCCGGCCGATCTTGCCCGCACCAAGAAGGGTGACGCCGGTCATGGGCCGATCTCCATGAGATGGGATAACCCATTATTGCAGCAAGATGTGCCAGGGTGTGAGAGTGCGAGAATGGAGAGTAGAAATACGGGTCTTCTCCCCCTCTCCTTTCTCACCCTCACACGTCTCGCTTTACGTCACTTTCCACTTCGCCCGCGGTTCGCGGCTGCGGAGTTTGTTCGCCTCGTCGTCGTTCGCGAACTCTTCCTTCACCGGGTCCCACGTCAGCTTCCGCCGCAGTTGATACCCCAGGTTGCCGAGGTGGCAGATGGTCGCCGTGCGATGGCCGATCTCCGGCGGGCAGATCGGTTGCTTGCCGGCCTTGATCGCGTCCAGCCAGTTCTGCTTGTGGTCGCCTGCCGGCTTCGACGGCTTCGGCGATTCGGCCTTCGAGCCGATCAGCACCTCGTACTGCCCGCGGCCGACGAGGACGATGCCCTCGGTGCCCTCGAACACGCAGTCGGCCTTGATCTCGCGGCCCTCCTTGTTCTTCACGAACTCGTTGTGGATCATCTTCACGCCGTTGGCGTAGGTGAACGTCAGGCCGCTGAGCTTCTTCGGGTCGGTCGGGGGAAGAACTTCGACCGGGCCGCTGCCGTCCATCTTGAGTGCCCACTGGGCGATGTCGAAGTGGTGCGCGCCCATGTCGGCGACCATGCCGCCGGCGTACTCGCGGTAGTCCCGCCACTTCGGGAAGCCCGAATGCACCCCCTTCGGGCAGAGGATTTCGTTATACCCGCGCTCCGGGGCCGGTCCTTGCCAGAAGTCCCAGTCGGTGCCGGCGGGAATCTCCTGCGTCGGCAGGTCGCACGGGCGGTTCGGCCCGGCCACTCCGATGCGGATCGTCTTCACCTCGCCGATCTTCCCGCTGTGGATCAATTCGACGGCGTCCCGAAACCGATTGGCGAACTCGCTCCGTTGCTGGCTGCCGACCTGGAACGTGACCTTCGCCTTCTTCACTTCCTCGACCAGCCACCGGCCCTCGGCAATGTTGTGAGTCAGCGGCTTCTCGCAGTAGATGTGCTTGCCCGCCCGCGCCGCCAGCACGGCCGCGTTCGCGTGCCAGTGGTCCGGCGTGGCGATCACCACGGCGTCGATCGACTTGTCGGCGAGCAGTTCGCGGAAGTCGCCGTAGGTCTTCACGCCCTTCCAGGTGCCATCCTTCTTACGGTCGGCGTACTTCTTCTCGACCATGGCGGCGGCGCTATCGAGCCGCTCCTTCACCACGTCGCACACGGCAACGACTTCTACATCCTTGCGGCCGAGGTGGCCGCCGAGGTGGCCGCGGCCCATCGTGCCGACGCCGATAAAGCCGAGAGTGAGGCGATCACTGGCCGCAGCCCGTGCGGACGACGACAGCACGAGCGGGGCGGCCGCGGAAGCGGCGAGAAACGAACGACGCGAGAGCATGAGAGAGGCTCCATGTTGGGGAGAGAGGCCGTTCGACCCAAAGGGTCGAGCGCGAAACGGGGTTACTTGTGGTTGGTGGCAGCGGCGGCGGCGGGCAGGTGTTTGTCGAACCAGTCGGCGAAGGCGACAATGTCCTTGTCCATGCCGCCCCAGCCGTGGACGGCCCCCTTCTTCACGACCAGTTCGCACGGCACGTTGTTCTCCTTGAACTTCGCGATGATGAGTTCCGCCTGCTGGATCGGCACGAGCTTGTCCGCGTCGCCGTGAAAGATCAGCGCCGGGGCGGAGTCCTTCGTCACGTGGTACACCGGCGAAATCGCCTTACCGATCTCCTTCCGCTTGGCCTCGTCGGTGATCTCGCGGAAGCCGCCGCGGGGGTCGAGTTCGTGGAAGTCGAACGGCGCGCGGTAGCCCTTGAGCGTGCCCACGCCGAGGGCAAGTTCGCCCTCCGTGCCATAGTTCAGGAAGTCGGTCGGCGGGAAGAAGCATGCCACGGCGTTCGCCTTCGACGACACCCGTTCCAGCGGGTCTTTGGCCTTCTCGTTGCCCGGCTTGAACGCGGTGCCCTGCATGAGCGACAGGTGCCCGCCGGCCGACCCGCCCATGATGCCGATGCGGTCGGGGTCGAACTCGTACTTCTTCGCGTTCAGCCGCACGAACCGCGTGGCCCGGTGCATGTCGTCGAGGACTTCGGGGATGGTGAACTTCGGCTGGCTGCCGTGGACGACGCCGAAGACGGTGTAGCCGCGCTTCATCAACTCCGGGATGTAGCCGACGGCGATCCCCTCTTTCGACGAGTACCACCCGCCGCTGGCGACGAGGATGACAGCCGCCCCGTTCTTCGTGCCCTTCGGCATGAACACGTCCAGAGTCATCGCGAGGCCGTACTTGCGGCCGTAGATCACGTCCTCGGTGCGGGTGAATTCCGGCGTCTGGGCCGACGACATCGGCACGACGGCCGATAGCGCAATGGTGGCGAGGATGAGGCGGGAGAGCATCGTGGGCGTCTCGGGTGGTGGGGAAGAAATCGTATCAAACTGCGGGCGAGATGGGAAACGAGAAATGTGCGTCCGACCGAAGTACCCGAGTGGAGCCGAGGGGAGTTGAACCCCTGACCTCCTGAATGCCATTCAGGCGCTCTACCAACTGAGCTACGACCCCAGGTATGTCTAACCTATCGCCACTGCCGCCGACCGTCAACCACCGAGCCGATCCTCACGGCATCCGGCCCCAGATTTTTTCCATCAGCTCGAACACCTCCGGTTCCTCTTGCTTCAGTTCCGCGGCGTTGAACGGGAAGAAGTCGTTGCGGCCGACGTAGCTCTCGGTCATCTCCGCGAAGAACTCCTGCGGGTTCGTCAGGCCGTAGTGCGACCGCCGCTTGCCATCGACGTGCAACACGGCCTTGTATTTCCCACTCGCCACGAACCGTTCCCACGCGGCCTTCACGTCGGCCTCGTTGAAGCCGAGCACCTGATCGTGGTAAGCGTGGGCCATCTCGTGCAGCATCACGCACGGTTGCTGCCGCTGGTGGCGGGCGTTCGCGAAGTACTTCGCGTCCGGCACGTGGACGCACTTCGCCAATTCCCGCGAGTAGCCGTTCTCGGCCAGCCACCCGGCCCCCGGATGGTACTGGGCCGACACAAGTTTGCCGTGCGTGCGGTCGAGCCAGATCGGCACCGTTCGCAGCTTCTTCAACCGCTCGGCCGGCATCACAATCGCGATGATCTCCAACTGCCCTTCCATGAGCTTCAGCGCCTTCGCCCCCAACTCCGCGTCCGGGCCGCTCAGCAGGCGGTCGTCCACCCGCACGGTCCAGCCCGCGACATCGCGCTTCGTGTGCGAGGTCGGCTTCGCCGGCACGGGAGCGGTGAAGACCAGGACACACAATACCGCGGCCGGGTTCATGGCATTTCCTTCGCGACGATGGGTCGGGTAACGAGGCGGCTGAGGATCACGCACGCCGAGAGGATGCCGCCGGACAGGTAAAGGGCGGTGTCGTCGTTGTGGGTGATGTCCTTAATGTAGCCGGCCGACAGCGGCACGAGGAACGCCAGGCCCCAGCCGAGGAAGACGAGGCCGTAGTTCGTGCCCAGGTTCTTCGAGCCGTAGAAGTCGGCCGTCATCGCCGGCATCAGCGACAGCCCGCCGCCGTACTGCCAGTACGCGAGGCCGACGACGAGGAAGAGCAGGCCGACGTTGTTCGACGCGATCACCGTCGGCATCAGGAACAGGCACACGGCCGCCGCGATGCCGTTAAGCATGTACGCATTCGTGCGGCCGATGCGATCCGAGTACGACCCCGTGCCCACCCGGCCGAGGGCGTTCACGACCCCACCGAACGCCGCGAGCAGCCAGCCGTTCTGTTCGAGGAACAGGTTCCCCTTCGCCGCCTTCGCCAACAGCGGCACCGCGTTCGCGATCAGCAACAGGCCCGACTGTGCCCCGCCGAACATCAGTACGACCAAGGCGAAGTATTGCCACGTCCGCAGCATCTCGCGCGGTGCCCAATTCACGATGGCGACCGGGTTGGCCAACGCCACGGCCGGGCCGGCCGGCACGAACCCCGGCGGCGGCGGGACGAGCAACCGCCCAGCCACCACGACGACGACTGCGAACAAGAGACCGAGGGCGACGAAGCTGCCGGTGATGCCGTACCGGGCGATCAACTCGGTGGCGAGTGGCGCGATGTAGATGGCCGCCCCGCCGTACCCGCCGACGACGAGGCCGACGATCAAGCCGCGGCGGTGTGGGCCGAACCACTTCACCGCGGCGGGCGTGGCGGCGGCATAGCCGAGGCCCATGCCGATGCCACCGAGGATACCGAACCCCAGGATGAGACCCAGGTAGCTGTGCAGCACGCCCGCAAGAACGCACCCAGCCGCAAGGAACAGCCCGCCGAGGGTGACGCCGATCCGCGGGCCGTACCGATCTTGCAACCGCCCGCCGGGGATCATGAACACCGCGAACGTCAGCCCGCAGATGGCATACGCCCACGTCGCGTCGGCATCGGAGAGGTACGTCCACCCATCGTTGAGGCCGTCCATCGGCGTGCCGGGCGGGATGAGCTTGTTGGTGAGGTTGGCCTTCCAGACGCTCCAGGCGTACAGGATGCCGAGGCACAGGTTCACGGCCATGCCGGCCGCAACAACAAGCCAACCGCGAGAGGAAGAGGGAGCGGGCATGAGGAGCTTCGGGAGGGAGGCAGGGTGCGATCAGTCTATGAGATGCTGATCTTGGCTGCGGGGTAAGATTCCCCCTGTTGCCGAATCTACGCCACGTTTTGTCCACCCATCGACCGGAGGAGTCTCGCCGGTAGGGCGGTGCGGAGTCGCCAGACGATGCTGATCGGCTGACTCCCGGAATGAGACTCATATTCGCAGGCTCCGAAAAATACGTATGGTGCTGTCGTGCCCGCGGACGTTTCTCGTGTTTCCCGCACGAATAGTATTGGCGTGTAGCCTTGCTCGCGGTGACGGATGAGTCGCTGGCCTGTTGGCGAGTCCACGCTCGTATTGCTGCGTGATTGCCAATGAAACCGCTCGGCTGAGATCACGTAATCCTCGTACATCGTCGTCGGTGAATAGTCATCTTCCGATTTCTGTAATGTCACGAAAAACGCATCGATTCGCGGCCCCGCAAGGTGCAACGTCCCCTCGCGAAAATCCGGCCGAGCGGCTAAAGTCCAATGGCCAAGACCGACCAAAATCTCGTCGCGACTGTACCGCGCGTGAAGGCGCAGTGGATCTGCCGGACCCGGAACTGACTCGGCACGAGTTGCGGGAGCCTGCGTCAAACGATAAGCGAGAACGTCTCGAACGTCGGAGATGACTGCGGGGTTCACCCGCAACTGAGACTCAGCGCGACCGAGCGACCAACCGCTGCCGAGTTTGCCCCAGAGGGTGACGTGAAGCATTTCGGCCCACCGCTGATCGATCTGCCGTTCTTGATCGGGGCGGTCGATCCAATCCAGGTACGCCATCCATGCGCGAATCAGAACGATGTCATCGACGTGACAAAAACGGAGCACCCCCTTCCGAAGCTGGCCCGCGTCCGGGCAGTTCGGCGCCGTGGCCAACGACGCTTCGTGAAGTAACTCCGACCAGAGACCCCGTTTGAGTAGTTCTTCGAGTGACGTGTCCGTGTATTCGAGCGTTTCGAGAATCGTGGGCGTCCGGGCCAATACGCGACCAAAGTCACGGAGTTGGCCGATCAACCGAGGACGGAGGAGTTGGACCGCGTCCCGCAAGTTTTCCAGGACACGCTGTTGGGCAACGCGCTCGAGTTGAACCGTGCACCCGCTCGGCAAGTGGGGGAATCCGCGTTCGACCTCGCGGTCGAGTCGGGCCGTAGGATTCGTCGTCAGCGCTCGGAAACGGAGGGCGAACCGAAACTCTCGCCGTTGCGTGCCGATGAAATCGAGGACGGTGAGACAGTCCTTATCGTCGTGAAGGCGTAACCCCCGGCCGAGTTGTTGCAGGTAAACGGTCAAGCTCTCCGTCGGCCGGAGGAACAAGAGTGTATCGACTTCGGGCAGGTCCACGCCTTCGTTATAAAGGTCGACGACGAAGACGAAGTTAATCGTCCGCGACCGGAGTTGATCCTGGGCGGCGTACCGCACGGCGTCTGCCGACTGCCCCGTGAGCGAGACGGAAGGGATTCCTTGTTCGGTGAAGAACCGCGCCATGAACTCGGCGTGCGCGACGCTCACACAGAAGCCCAGCCCGCGTGCTCGGAGTGGGTTCAAGACAATATCGTGAACTTTCTGCAGCACGAGCGCCGCCCGGACGTCGTTGCCGGTGTAGAGTTGGTCCAGGTCATCGACCCGATATCCGCCCCGCTGCCACGTCACGCCGGATAGGTCGACGGAATCCGCGACGCCGAAGTACTGAAACGGACAAAGGAGTCGCCGATTAATGGCATCGGGCAGCCGAATCTCGGCACTGCATCGCCCGCCGAACCACTGGAGGACGTCGATCTGATCGGAGCGTTCTGGCGTCGCGGTTAGGGCCAAGAGATATTGCGGCTGAATAGCGTCGAGCAGCCGCCGGTAGCTCGGTGCTGCGGCGTGGTGAAACTCGTCCACGACGACGTAGCAGAACTCCTCCGACTCGCGGCGCCACATTTCCTTCGCGTTGTAACTTTGGATGGAACAAAAGACGTGCCGTACCTGGTCCGGCACGGCCCCGCCCACCAACAAGTCGCCGAAATTCTGATCCCGCAACACGGCACGAAAGGCGGCCATTGCTTGCCGCAAGATTTCTTCGCGGTGGGCAATAAATAGCAGGGAGGGCCGCTCGGACAGCTTCCTACAAATCCGGGCGTAGTCGAACGCCGCGATCATGGTCTTGCCCGTTCCGGTAGCCGCGACGACGAGTTGGTGGAACTTCTTTTGGACCTCCCTCTCGGCCGCCAACACGTCCAGGATTTCTTCCTGAAACGGATACGGCCGGAGATCGAAGGTGAACGCAGGCGTCGCCCCGCTGCCGCCGTGCCCTTCGCGGCGGATCGCTTCGCGGAACCGCTCCGGTGCGTCCGCCTCGAATGACTGGAACTCGTCGTCTTGCCAGTAGGCCTCGAACGTGGCGGCGATCTTGTTCCAGAGGTACGGCAACTCGTACTGGCTGACTTTGGTCGTCCACTCTAGCCCTTCTGACAGAGCGGCCTGCGAAACGTTGGCCGACCCGACGTACGCACTTCCGAACCCGGTCTCGCGGTGAAAGATGTAGGCCTTCGCGTGCAATCGGGTCCGCTTCGTGTCGTAGCTCACGCGGACCGAAGTGTGCGGGAGCCGCTGCAAGGTTTCGACGGCTCGTGGATCAGTTGCCCCCATATAGCTCGTGGTGATCAGGCGGATGCTCGGCCTTGCTGTCGAGCGTTCGGCGAGTTGTTGGAGGTCCGGCAAGAGTGTGCGCAAGCCGCTCCACTTGATAAACGAGCACAGAATGTCCACGCGATCTGCAGTGGCGAGTTCCTTGCGGAGTTGACTGCCGAGGCTCGGATCGAGGCGGGTGCCGGTAAACAGGGCCGAGCGACCGAGCGGGGAATCGGGACGTTCAGCCCGAATCTCACGCCCGGCACGGTGAACGGCCAGGAGGCGTTGCAATGGCGTTACGAGGTGGAGGCCGTGCGCATCGATCTCGTGCAATTCCTCGACCAGAACGTGCAAGAGTCGGTCGACCAACCGCCGCTGTCGTTCCGCCTCGTCCCGTCCCCGAACCCGCGATAGACCGCCCGCGATCACGTGCTCCAAGAACTGGGCGACGGCCACGTGCGATTCTTCGGCGTCGACTTGCGCGACGTCATACAACCGGCGGTCGTTTAGCGCCTCCAAGTCCGATTGAAGGGCGGCCGTCAAGAGTTGTTCGTAAAGACCCGGCTTCATGAATGTCTCCCGCGCCCGGCTTCGCCCGCGTGACGATCGAGTACGATAAGGTCAGATTGTAACCGACGACGGGGTGAACATCTCCACCTGGACGACTCGTGCCATGACACCTCGCCAGCGACGCCCGCGGCTGCGGCTCCTGCCCAATCCCATTCTGTGGGAACAGCCGATCATTGACCTATCGTCGGGTTCTTTGGCTGCGGGGCTTTGGGACGACCGACGGCGGGTGCTGACCAAACTCCGGCGGAACCGGCTCGTCGATACGTTCTTCGGATCGACCGCGGTCTCGCTGCCGAATCCGCTCCGCGAGTACGACACCGGACGGCGCGGCCTTCCTGCAGATGATTTCTACCTCGCGATGCCCGGTTGCGGGCCGCATTTCGTTGTGCCGGTTTTCGTGATGTCGAGAACGGGAACCCTGATCGCGACTCGGTTGTGTGAAACTCTGGCGATGTGTCGCAAGGCGTATCCACCGTTGACGCCGCGGCCGGTGGCGGTGCAATTCGTCCGCGATGGTGACCGCGAGATGATCGTGATGTTCGCACTGGCTGAGATCGAGGGCGAGATTCGCGCGCTCGACGAGAAGCACTACCGGCTTGTCCCCGCGAGTGAGATCACCGCGGACGATTTGAACTTGGCGCGCGTGGCGGCATCTGGCCGGTAAAACACCGGAAGACGACTGCCGACATGGGGGAAGTGATTGCGGCGAGGCCGACACGCCTCGCCGAAGCGATTTCAGATAGACAAGACGGCCGTTACTTCGCGGCCGGGGTTGCGGCGGGTGCTCGCAGCTTCTTCGCGAGTCGCGACTTCAGGCGGGCGGCTTTGTTCTTGTGGATGTACCCCTTCGACGCGGCCCGGTCGAGGGCTTGTTGGACCGTCTTCACTTCCTTCGTCTTCGCGGCCTCGTCGGTACCCTTCAGGGCTTCCGTGAGGACCTTCCGCTTCTCGCGGAGTTGCTTCGCGACGACGCGGTTGCGGCGGCGGCGCTTGTCGGCTTGTCGGAGGCGCTTCCAGGCAGAGTCGGTGTGCGGCATTGAAACCTCAAGGAATGAAAAGTACCGCCGGACG
>JBBQCQ010000079.1:0-10036 GCA_038318835.1 Gemmatales bacterium
CCGGCCCGACCGGGTTCACGATGTGTCGGTCGCCGATGACCTTCGGGTGAATCTGGTGCTGCCCGTTGAAGTGGATGCCCTTCCAGTCGATGAACCCGGCGCCCGTCCACCCCGCGGCGAACCGCAGGGTGTCGTGGTCGAACACAGACCAGCTCTTTCCGCGGGACACGCCACCGGCACCGGGATCGAGCCGGACGGCGAGGCCCTTGTACGCGATGTTCGGCCCTGGCCCGCCGACCTCGTAAGTGTTCATCAGGCTGGGGCCGTAGTCCATGGCCATCCACGGTTCGACACTTGCCGGGGCCGGCCCGAACTCCCCCTGCTTCCCCGCGGGCAGCGTGGCGAGGTATGCGGCGTCGGGCTTGGCGTACTGCGTCGGGTTGTGTGGCTTCAGGTACTCTTCGCGAAGGTAGTGGACCACGTCGTACTTCTGCCGCGGCACCATCCAGGTCTGCGGGGCCATCAGGTTGTAGCCGTGCGTCAACGTGCGGTAGAGGCTGTGCGGGTCGCTGCCGTTCTTGAACGTGTGGGCGGCGAAGCGTGGGGATGTGGGCAGCGAGCCAGGTTGGTCTTTCGTTCCGTGGCAGTTGGCACACACGCGGGTGTAGATTGCCGCGCCGCGATCCCGTGCCTTGTCGTCGAGCTTGCGGATCAGCCCGGCGTGGTCGATGTCCTTCTCGTATGCCGGGAGCGCGAACAGCGTTTGTGCGGGTCGCAGTTCCTTGGCGCGTGTGGGACCCCCCTCGGCCACTTCGATCAGGTACTTCGCCAGGTCGAGGAACTGCTGCCGATCCGAAAGCACGTTCGCCAACCCGTCGGGCATGAGCGACTGGGTCCCGATCATTCGCTTCTCCACGTCTGCGGCCGCGATGCGAACCTGCTTCCCGCCCGCCGGGTCGATGAGTACGAGCGTTCCGTTCTTTTCCTCGGCCAGCAGACCTGTGACGGTTAGCCCGTCGGTGGTGGTCACGGTCAACGATTCGTAGCCCTTCTTGAGGACTTTCGACGGCGCGAGAACCGATTCGACCAGGTACTCGGCCGTGGCGTCCTTCCCGGCCTGTGCGATGTCCGGGCCGAGTTGGGTGCCCGTCTCGGCGTCGTGGCACCTGGCGCACGCCAGGAACGGCTGGAAGAACAGCACCGCGCCCCGGCTGGCGTCGCCGCGCTCGCGGGCGGCCTTTGCGAGGTCGGCCACGGGTTCTCGCGCGAGCCGGGTTTGCAGCAATTCCCCCGCCGGGTCCGCACTCTTTACGGCCGGGAGCCAACTCGCGAACGACAGCACGGCCAGAACGCAGTAACGAGAAGCACGCACGAGACACTCCTGGGTTTCGCGAGTCATTCGCACACCTCCACCACCCGACGTCCGAGCACTTCGAGTTTCGGGCGAATGCCCAGGCCGGGGTCCGTCGAGGCCGACATGAACCCGTACTGGCGTTGCGGTGCGCCGTCGGCCGTGCTCACTGTGACGTAGCTGTTGAAGTCGGTGCTGGTGAAGCGGAACTCTTCCGGGGTGCTGTGGGCAAGGTGGGCGATGGCGGCCGTGGCGATGTCCCCGCCCCAACTGTCCTCCAGCGTCATGGCGATGCCCATCGAGATGCACAGGTCGCGAACCTGCTTCGTTTTGGTCAGTCCGCCGAGTTTGCTGATCTTCAGGTTGACCACATCCATGGCCAGATCGGCTTTCGCCCGCAGGAGCATGTCGATGCCGTCCACGTTCTCGTCGAGCACAAACGGGTGATCGGACTGCCGCCGCACGACCAGGCACTCCTCGTAGGTCAGGCACGGTTGCTCGATGTACACATCGAGGTCGCGTACGGCCCGCACGACGCGCACTGCTTCGTGTTGCAGCCAGCCGGTGTTGGCGTCGGCGACGAGTCGGTCGGTCGGCGGAAGGATCGCCCGGACTTGACGGATGCGTTCGATGTCGAGATCGGGATCGCCACCCACTTTGAGTTGAAACCGCGTGTACCCCTCGGCCCGGTAACCGGCAACAGCAGCCGCCATCCGGTCGGGGGACTCTTGCGAGATCGCCCGGTAAAGCCGAACACCATCGCCGAATCGACCGCCCAGGATCACGCACACGGGGAGGCCGGTCGCCTGGCCGAGGATGTCCCAGCAGGCGACGTCGATGCCGCTCTTGACGTAGGCGTGACCCTTCAACGCGGCGTCCATGCGATGATTGAGGCAGGACAGTTCCCGCGGATCGAGGCCGATCAAATGCGGCGCGAGTTCCCGGATGCCAGCCCGAACGCCCTCGGCATATGCAGGCAGGTAGAACGGCCCCAGCGGGCAGACTTCGCCGTAGCCGACAAGTCCCGTGTTCGTTTCCACGCCGACGATGGTGCTATCGAACACGGTGACGGATTTCCCGCCGGACCATTTGTAGCTCCCCTCCCGCAGCGGTAATTCCACCCGGTGAGCAAAAATCTTAACGATCCGCATCGTGTAAAGTTCCTGTTCTCGACGAACGTGTGATGACACTCGCTACTTTATGCGCGTCCTTTGGGGTGAAGCAAACTGTCTCGCCGGGTCGTTCATTTTCCGACCCGTTTATCCCAGAGGATTTCCACGTCGTTCTTCTGCTTCGGCCCAGGGGTGCTTCGGCCCTCCGTGACGTAGCGTTCCAGGAGGGTCGTCAGTTCATGCACCTTCGCCGTCTCGGTCGCGTACAGGTTATTCTTCTGTGTCGGGTCGGTGGCGAGGTTGAACAGTTCCCCGGCCTGGGTGTGCGGTGTGTACCCGCGATCGTTCCGGAACCACGGCGGCTCGCCACGCTTACCGTTGTCGTCGCCGGTGGGGGCGAGGATCAGCACCCAGTCCCCGCGGCGAATCGCGAACTTGCCTTGACCGCTGTGATGCACCGTCGCTTCCCGCAGGGGAGCTTTTTGCTTCTCGCCGAGGAGCGCCGGCAGAATATTGACACTGTCCACGCCGGCATCTTGGGGGAGGGTGACGCCGAGCAGAGTGGCCAGAGTCGCCATGAGATCGACGTGGCAGATGGTTTCGTCACAGGTGGTCCCCTCCGGAATTTTTCCCGGCCATCGGGCAATGAACGGCACGTGATGGCCACCCTCCCAGGCATCGCGTTTCGTGCCGCGGAGGGTGGCCATGCTCGCGTGCCCGTGCTCCTTCAGCCGATCGTATGCCCCGTTCTTGACCTCGCCGGAAATCTCTGGGCCGTTGTCGCTCGTGAAGATCACAAGCGTCTTCTCCGCGACGCCGCTCCGCTTCAACGCATCGAGCACCTGGCCCACCACGTGATCGGTCTGCACCACGAAGTCGCCATAGTCGCCCGCCTTGCTCTTCCCATGGAACTCCGCCGCGGGCATGACCGGATAGTGCGGCGACGTGAGTGGCAGGTACAGGAAGAACGGCTTGTCCCCTTTTGCGGCCTTCTCGATGTGCGTGACCGCCCGCTTTTCCAGACCTGGCAGCACCTCCACGAGTTTCCAGTCGGGGACCATCAGCCCGGCGATGTTGAAGGCGTCGCGCCCGACGGGCGCGGCCACCGAGGGAATGCCGACGGTGCGGTCTTTCTCCAGGAAGCAGTAGGGCGGATAGTTCGGAACGTCGGTCCCGAAGTATTGATCGAAGCCCCGCGCAGTCGGGCCATCGGGAATTGGTTGGGTGAAGTCCCGCTTTTCGCCGTTGCCGAGTTTGGGCCAGCCCCAGCCGAGGTGCCACTTGCCGATACACGCGGTGGCGTACCCCTGTCCGCGGAGCAGATTGGGGACCGTGAGTTGCTTCTCCGCGATCAGCGGCGGTGCGAATGGCCCGATCACGTTCCGCTGCAAACGCGTCCGCCATGCGTACCGGCCCGTGAGCAGCGCGTAGCGGGTCGGCGTGCAGACCGCGGACGGCGAATGTGCGTCCGTGAACCGTACCCCTTCTTTGGCCAGCCGATCGATGTTCGGCGTGGGAATCTTCGACGCGGGGTTATAACAGCCCGCGTCACCGTAGCCGAGGTCGTCGGCCAGGATGTAGACGATGTTCGGCTTCATCGGCTCCGCGGCGTGGAGCGACGGGAGGCAAGCTGCTGCCACGACCAACGACACGAGAACCCGGTGGGCCGGCAGCAGGGTCCAGATCATCATGAAGGTTTCCTATTTCTTGAGCAACTCCGCCATCGCCCAGCCGAGCCGGAGGCCGACTTCCGTGTAGGTTTCAGCGTTGCGGTTGTAGTGATAGCCCTGGTTCTTGGGCGACACATCCGCTTCCCGCCACAGGTCGCGGACGTCCAAGGCCTTCACGTTGCCGTCGAACTTCGGGTACTTCTTCGCGTCGCCCACCGCCAACTGTGCCTCGGCGATCTTCTTTCCCAAGCCATCGCGGCCGGGGTTTCCGCAGCCGGTGGCGAGCACGAACTTGGCCTTCGACGCGTCGTAGTCCTTCCGCAGGCTGTCGATCAGTCGCTCCAGGTTCTCCTCGTACTTGCTCGCATGGGCGGCGTTCCCGGTGTCCTTGTGCCCCTGCCACCAGACGAACCCGGCGACCTCGTACCCCTGCTCCTTGTACCCCGGATACCACCGGGCGATCTCTTTGAGGGCCGCCTTCGCGTTCGTTTGGTCGTCGTCGTACTGTTTGCCGGCGTACCACTTCACCTCCTTCTTCGGCTGCCCTTCCACCCACGAGTCGGGCGTATCCTTGTATCCGGCGTAAGTCTTCCCCTCGAAGGTAAACGGCTTGCTGCCGGGTGGGAGGAGGTCCCACCCCAGACTGCGGTTGCCGATGCAGGACTTCAGGATCAGCACCGGTTCGTCGAGTACCTGGCCCAGGACGTAGCCGAAGCCGAGTTCCGGGCCGATGGATTTGCCGTTGTTGGCGGTCGGGCTGAGCGGTGCCCCTTTCTTCACCCTCGCGTCGTAGTAGTACACGTCCTTCCGCTCGGTCCACTTTTCGCCGTCCACGAGCCATGGGTATTTCTTGTCGGTGGTCGTGAGGTACTTGAGGGTGCCCTTGGCCGTCTCCGGGCCGAGATCGCCCATGCCCACCATGTTCGACTGCCCCATCAAAATGAACACCTTGATCGGCTTCCCGGCCAGACCGGGTTTGTCGTCCGGCTTCGGCAGGGGCTTCGCCTCACCCTGGGCGAGTGCGGTTCCCGTCGCGGCGAACAAACCGACGACACACACGAGTGATCGAAACATTCGCAGGCTCCGGGAAGGAGGACTCACTTCAGGACGACGCGCACGGCCCTATTCCTTGACACCTTGTCGGGTGACGATCGGCACGTATCCGACTTCCATCCCTTTCGGCGGGGTTACGAGGACCGCGGGATCGAGGTCCGCCAGCTTGCCGACCGTGGGGGGCGGAAGGTACTCGCGGTCCTTCGTCCAGCTCTTGTGCAGCACTTCGACACGCTTCTGGAGCGTCTCGCGTTCGGCGTCGGTCAGGTCGGCGCTGAGCATCGCGGGCTGGTCGGCGAAGCGATACCAGGAATACGTGACCACGCTGCCGTCTCCCAGTTTTGCCTCGAATGGCCCCGCCGCCGGCCCCGGCTTCTTCCAACTGCTGTCGGCCTCGTCGGGCGTGACGTACGGCCGCCGGTCCGGGCCGATCTTCTTCGGGAACTCCACCTTCGCCAGCCCGGTCTCGGCGGGCACATCGGCGGCGTTCACCACCACCCACTGCTCCTTGTCCTTTTTGTCCTTGGTCAGCCGGTAGTACTCGGGCAGCGTGACGAGCGAGCCGTTCTTCGTCACGGTCTCCTTCGACCACTTGTAACCGAACGTGGTGTCGTCCAGTGCGGCAGGCGTGGCGAACGAACTCCAGGCCAGCGGCACTTTCTTGTCGCGTTCGGTGCTCGGCGGATAAATTCGCCACGTCGCTCCGCCGCCGCCCTTAAACGTGTGAACACCCGCGGCCTTCGCGTCGATGGTGCCGCTCGCCGCCGGCCCGCCCTCGAACCACGCCTTCACGCCGTCCCACATCGCGGACTTGTTGTACGCCGTCATACGGTGGACCAGCACGGATTCCCCGTCCGGCTTCACCGGAAACATCGTGGGGGCGACGCGGGCGTAGGTGTCGCCCTTCGCATCCTTCGCCAGGACGGCGGGGACGTGCTGCGTCTCCATCTGCAACGCCTTGTTCGGCTCAGATGGGCGAGTGTCGAGGAATGTCCCCGCGAATTCGGGCTTCTCAATCGTGGGGCGAGACCAAAAGTATGGCGTGAAGAAGGCGACCGGCCCCTTGAAGTTGCCCGTGTTCAGGAACAGCGTCCAGCTCTGATCGCCCGTCGGCACGTCCTTGCCGGCCGTGGTCTTCTTGGCGACCGTGAGCGGCAGAGGCAGATAGCCGTAGCCGAATAGTTCGCCGTTCGTGCCTTGCTTGAGGTTCAAACCATCGGGCGGCCACAACACCCACGGGCTGAGTTGTGCGATGGCGTAGTGACCTGCGGGCTTCTTCCAGTCGCGGCCCTTACCGGCACCGGGGCCGTTCGCCCACTGGCTGAAGTTCAGGGCCACGCCACCCATGATGAACTTCGGCGTCTCGGTTGCGAACCGCGTGTCTCGCCACCAGCCGAGGCCGCCCTCGATGTCCGAGTAGTGGCCCTTCCGCTCGATGCCCTCATTCTGGGCGAACATCCAGGTGCCGAACAGGCCGCTCTGGAACTGCTGGCCGGGGTAATTCTTCAAGAGCGGCCACGCGGCCACGTACAGCGAGAACCCCGCGTCGTAGGTCTTGGCCACCTTCTCATGCGGGACGAGCAAATAGCCCGCCATCTCCGCCGGTTGCGGCGTCGCGTCCGCTGCCGGGACAAGACGGGGCACCAGCATCAGGACCGCCAGGACCGCTGTGAAGCGGCAAGAGACTTTCGACATTCGACTTCCTCCGTGGGCAGGTCAACACTCACTTCGCGGGCTTATTGTCGCACAGTTTCTTCATGGCCGTTCCCATCGCGTCACCGATCAGGTAATACGTCTCGGCGTTCGTGTTCCAGTGGTATCCCTGCCCACTCGGCGACGCCTCCTGCTCGCGCCAGAACTCGCGGGTGGATACGAACGCCACGTTCCCCTGGAACTCTTTGTACTCGGCCACCGCCGCTTGCGCCTTCATGAGCGAGAGCGCCCGCGGGTGTTTCTCCGCCACCCCGGTCATCCCGGTCTCGGCGATGACGAACGGCAGGTCTTTCGCCCCCAGGTCCTTGCGGATGTCGCGAATGAAGTTCGCCAGGTTCTTCTCGTACTCGTCGTTGAACGCTTGATTGACGCGGTCGTTCCACCCCTGATGCCAGCCGAACCCGGCAAGTTCGTACTCGCGGTCGCCGAACTCCGGGAACTCGGTCTTCAGGTCTTTCAACACGGCCTTGGTCCGCTGCACAAGCTCCGTGTAGAACGGCCCGACCTCGCCGCCCGAACTCGGCGGGCGGAAGTCCTTGCCAAGGCTCTTCCCACCCCACGCCAGCTTGATGAGCAAAACCGGCTCCTCGTAAGCATCGCCGACGACGTGGCCGAAGCCGAGTTCCGGCCCGATGCGATCCGCCTTGACGCCGTACCCCGCGGAGAGTTTCCCCTTGCGGTCGAGGTAGTGAATCCAGACATCGTCGCGGACGACCCACTGACCGTCCTTGCCGCGGAGGTGCTTGTACTTCGCGGCGGTGGCCTTGTCGCTAACGAGGTACTCCAGGCTGCCCTTACCCTCGTTCCGCTTGGGGTCGGCCGCGATGATCCCGTGGCCCTCCATGTTCGACTGACCGGCCAGCACGAACACCTTAACGGGTTTGTTCGAGGAGTTGCTCCCGACCTTCTTGGCAGAGTCGAGGATGGCCTCGGCGAACGCCTTGCCGATCGGTGCCAGAATCTTGGCGGCACCGAGGTAGTGGTAGCCGCCGTTGGAGACGCCCGTCTTGAGTTGCTTCAGTTCCTCCGGCGTGAAGGCGTCGGCGATGGCCTTGTTGCGGGCCTCCTCCTTTGCCTCCCTTGTCAGTTTCGGATCCTTTTTGAACGCCTGGTTCAACTTGTCATTCAGTTTGTCCATCCGCTGCTTGATCGCGTCCAGGTCGTCGTCCCAGAACGGTGCCGTCTCCACCGCGATCACGTTGCTTTTGAACTCGGGCAGCGTGGTCGGCTTCACCTGGGCCGCGCGGAAGTTCGCCATCGGCGGCTTGGCCCCCTTCCGAACACCGTCGATGCCCATGACGCCGATCACGAACGGCATCTTCGGGGCGGATAAATCCTTCCGTACATCGCGGATGAAATGGCCGAGCAGATCGGCGTACAAGTCGTACCCGCCGGAATTCATCTGGTCGGGGTACACCCCGCCATCGACGTAGTCGTTGAACCCCTGAAACCAAACGAACCCGGCCAATTCATAACCCCGCTTCGGGTCGTAGTCCGGCACCACCCGCTTGACGTCCTCGAGCACTTTCTGCACGTGCGCGATCATCTCGCGGTAATACACGCCCGTCGCCTTCACCTTCTCGGCCTTCAGCTTCTCGAGGTCATCACCCCGCTTCTTCCGTCGGGCCAACTCGGCCTCGCTCCACTCGAAGGCCCCGCCGCTCGGCGGACGGAAGTCGGTGTGCAGACTCCGGCCGCCCCACGAGGTCTTGATGATGAGCACCGGCTCGCCGAGCACCTTCTCCATATGCAGGCCGAAGGTGAACTCCGGGCCGATTCGTTGCCCGGCTGCGCCGAACGCGCCAAACCCGGCCGTCAGTTTGCCCTTCTGCTCGTCGAGATCGGTGTAGGCATCGCCGAGGCAGCCGACCGACGAGATCCACACGTTCCCGCAGACCTTCGGTTTGCCGTCCGGCCCGCGCATCTCTTTAAGGAGCGGCGCCGTCTTCGGGTCGTCGGCCAGGGAGTCGAACGTGGACACGTTCGCGTGCCCCTGCATGTTCGATTGCCCGGCCAGGATAAATACCTTCAGCGGCTTGTCGGCGGCCGTCGCGCCGCTCGCAGCGACCGTCAGGAGCGGAATGAGGCCGAGCAAGGCGGCACGAATCGGGCGTCGTGTCATACGTGCACTTTCGAAGTGAGTGGGCGGCGGTTCGTCGGGCACCGGAACCTCATCGCGCAACCGTCGTCGACGCGTCCGAAAGGTCCCGTGAATACGAGACGCGAGTCTAGCACGAGCGGGAATTGGTACCAGGAAAAACGGAAACGAATCCGGGAAAGGAACTCATGGCCCGCAAGCCGCGCCGTGTGGCGATCAAGCTCGACTCCGGTGGTGACGTGTGGCCGAGTTCGCCGAGTTCGAAGGTGCGCACCTCGTGCCGGGCGTTTTCTCCGATTCGAGAGTAAACGACCGACTGTGGCCCACGCCGAGCGGACCACCTGAAGACGAGGGGCGAATATTTGGGTACTTGGCGATCCAAACCGAAGTCAAATCCCAACCGGATTTCAACAGACGTTCACTTCGCACCGGCTCGTTGCATCTCGGCTCGCAGGGCGGCTTCCGACATCACGCCGGTATGACGGGCCACGACTTTCCCGCTCTTGAAGATGAGCAGTGCGGGGATCGACGAGATGTCGTAGGCGGATGCAAGGGGTTGGTTGTTGTCCACGTTCACTTTGCAGACCTTGTAATCTTTGGCGAGCGATTCGATCACCGGGTTCATCGTCCGACACGGCCCGCACCACTCGGCCCAGAAATCGACGAGCACCGGCTCAGGTGATTCGATCACTTCTTGCTTCCATCTGAACTGGTGGAGCAGCATGATGGTTCTCTCTTCTGATGATCTCGATCCGAGGGAGTACACCATTCATTCTACGCTCCTGCATTCGGAAAGAATCTGCACCGGACGTCGGCCTGCTGCCGGGTGGGGGTGCCAAAGGTGCCGAGCCGCCAAGCCTCGTCTTGACGGCGCGGTGCCGTTTGCGGCACGATGGCGGCATGCTCATCGAGACCAGGACTGATGCGGGCTTCATTCGGGACGGGGTCGCCGAGATCGAACTGCACGGGCGGTTGACTCTCAGCTCATGGAGCCGGTTGCTCCTGGTCGCGGAGCTTGCGGCGTCCGATCCGTTTGTGGAAGTGATTCACGTCCGCGGCAACTTCGACTCTCCGGCCGTCGTCGACGATCGCCAAGAGT
>JBBQCQ010000080.1:0-10029 GCA_038318835.1 Gemmatales bacterium
GGCACTTCTTCCCCTTCCTCGAAGCACACCTCCCGCACCACCCCGGCGGCAGGCGCGCGGAGTTCGACCCGCGCCACCGACCGCACCCGGAACGTGCCGCCGGCGCGATCCGCCACAGGCACCATCGCCAGCGCCCCCAGGCCGCCGAGGATGGCCAGCCAGATCGCCGTCCGACTGTGCCGGCCGAAGATCATCCGCCGGACTTCGCCGCTGGCCAGCCCGGCGAGCTGACTCTTGAACAGCACAGCCGCCAGCCCGGCCGCCGCCGCGACGCCGGGTGGGCCGACGAACGCCCACAGGTACCGGACCAGCCCGTACAGCATGAGCGTGAGGAACGTCAGCCCGTAGGCGTAGCTCGCCAGCCCGTAGATGGTGACGGCCCGGCCGTGCGCGTCCGCGTCTGGCGGCGGGGCACCCCAGAGCGCCCGCCGTAGCTGCGCCTTCGCCCGGTCTTGGCCGCGTTGCATCAGGTTCGGCACTTCCAGCCAGTCGCTCAACAGGTAGTAGCCGTCCAGCTTCATGAACGGGTTGAAGTTCAGGATCACCCGCGCCCCGAGGACGGACAGGGCGACGAACGCGATGAAGTTCGCCAGCCCGTCCGTCGGCGTGAGCCGCCACGCGAACACGGCCAGCGCCCACAGGCACAGGTCGCAGTACCCACCCGCGAGTGTCACCAGCAGCCGCTTCCATCGTTCGCGGATCAGCCAGGCGTCCGTCACGTTGCAGAACAAGCACGGGACAAAGAACAAGAGCAGGACGCCGAGTTCGTGCGATTCGCCCCCATATCGCTTGAGCGTCAGCCCGTGGGCGAACTCGTGGAGGACCGTGACCAACACGACCGTCGCCCACGCGACTGCGACGGTTTGCCAGCGGAAGGCCGACGTGAACCCGGTCACCAACTCGCCCCAGTTCGCCACCACCAGCCACATGGCGGCGAAGACGACGGCCGCACTGACGGCCAGGAACCCGCGGGTCCATACGAACCCGAGGTGCGGAACCAATCGGGTGAACAGGCGGTCGGGGTCGTACAGCGACAGCCGCCAGTTCAGCAAGCTCTGCCCATCTCCGAGGGGCGGGGCGGCGGCGGCCGGAGTAGCGGTCACCGGAGTCGCTGGCGACGGCACGGCCGGCGGGGCGACCGCCGAGGCTCCGTCGAGCGTTGTCTGCCCGAGGAGTGCGGCAGACGCCCGTCCGAGCGGCCGGTCGGCGACGGCGGACGGCGGAGCGTAACCGGCGGCGCTGAGGAAGGACTGGGCGTTCGCCGCGTCCAGGAATTGATCCAGGTCCTCGGCCGACAGCGGTTCGCCGAACTCTTGCTCGAACGCCCGGCGGACGGCGGTCGGCGATTGCATGCCGTCCAGCCGGGCGAGGAGGAACTGCTCGTGTTCGCCGATCTGGAAGTACGCCCCGGAGTGCAGGTCTTTGACCACGTACCGGCCCCGCTCCCCGAGCGGGCGGACGACCAGGTCCGTGCGGCGGCGGGGCAGCGAGCGGGCGGGCGGGGGCATATGCGTCAGTCCGTGTGGGAGGAGGTGCGGTCCGTGAGTACGGCCCGGCTCTCGTCTTCGGTGAGCAGGTGGGCGAAGAACGGGCGGCCGTCCCGCAGGCAGCGGGCGGCCCGGTGGTTGCCGTCGATCAGCGCGTGGCCGTGGTGTTCGGCCGTGCCGTCGTCGAACCAGACATGCGCCAGGATGCCGGGGAACCGCGGGTCCACATGGTCGAAGTGCTGTTCGTGCAGTTTGCTGTCAACGAGCCAGTAGCGAACGCTCTCGTGGTCCACCTCGACCGTTTCTCGGCCGTCGGCCACGAGTTGGCGGGCGGCGTCCACGTCGAATTCGTACCGCCCGAGGTACCGGTACGTCTCGGGTCCCGGTCGGCAGTGTGGGCAGGTCGGCGGACTCACGACAAGTTCCCCCAGGGAAAAGACCCCGGCCCCGGGCTTCACGCCCGGAGGCCGGGAAAAGCCGTTACCAGCACTTCGGATGGCACGACGGCGGCGGCGGCGGGGTGTAGCAGCCCTTGCCGCCCTTCTTGCTGCCCTTCTTACTGCCCTTGTTGCTGCCCTTTTTGCTGCCCTTGTGGCTGCCGCCACTATCGCAGCTCGGGGTGTAGCCGCCCATCGCCCCAGGGGCGATGCGCTCTTCCAGCCGCACGATCGTGAACCGCTTCGATTGCTGACCCATGACGGGCCTCCATATTAAAAAACTGGGCCGTATCCGTCTGCCCCCGGGATGGCCCATACCCGTGGGTGTAAGGGACCGGCGACTCAATACATGAGCCGTTCCGGTTGAAGGTTTAAGGAATCGTCCGCTCAGTGAGTTGAAGTGTTACGATCCGTGTAACGCACTCGAACGAAGGGGTCCGATCAGGCGAGAGTGAAGCTTGTCCCAACACCAACGACGCGGGTGCGTGGATGAATTCAGGACATGAACGAGACCTCCAGTGGGGCCAGAGAGAATGAGGAGGATTTCTCCCGCTACACTAGAAAACGACGTGCGTGACAAGAATCCGCCAAAGAATCTTAACGCGATGGCGTGAGTATTCACTTTGTATGAGATGGAGGAGTTAAAACGGCGGGATTGTGGGTCAGACAAGGACGCGGTTGCGACCCGTGCGCTTGGCTTGATACAGCATTTCGTCGGCCCGCTGGGTGAGGCATTCCGGCGTGATCGGTTCGGCCCCAGCGGTCGTGCCGATCCCCACGCTCACTGTCACCGGGTAACTCTGGGCCTCGAACGCAAAGGGGGCTGTTTCGACCGCTGCCCGGATGCGCTCGCCGAACGCCGCGGCCGATTCCCGCGTTGTTTCGGTCATCACGATGGCGAACTCCTCCCCGCCGTACCGGGCGAACACCTCGTCCGCACGGATCAGCCCAGACACTCGGGTCGCCAGTTCCCGCAGCGTCATATCACCGGCAACGTGGCCGTGGGTGTCGTTGATCTTCTTGAAGAAATCGACATCGAACAGGGCCACCGCGAGTGGCCGGCCGTGCCGCACCGACCGGGCGACTTCGCGTTTCAGAACCTCCATCAAGTAGCGGCGGTTGAACGCCCCGGTCAGTGGGTCGAGGACCGTGAGACGGTAAATCTCCTCGTGGTACTCGGCCTCCACGTTGCCGCCCGAGAGGTACCGGAAGATGCAGTTCCCGACGCGGAGGTAGTCGCCGTCCGCAAGCGGCCCGTCCGTCGTCCGGACGTTGTTGACGAACGTCCCGTTCGTGCTGCCCAGGTCGGTGACGCGGTGGCATCCGTCCTCGCCGATTTCGACCCGGCTGTGGAACCGGGATACTGACGTGTCCGGGATCGACACCTCGCACTCGGAGGCGCGGCCAAGTGTGACCGGTGTCGACCCGATGGTGTACCGCCGACCGGACTGAAACGACTTGGGGTAGATGTAGACGAGAGAGGCCTCGACGACGGGCACCAGGGAGCGGTCGATCGACTGTTCGCTGACCTCGGTTCGGGTCAGGTCGGCTACGGTAATCACACGACTTGCGCGGCCCACGACCCAACTCCTGATACCCAGGGGCGCACCGGCACCTTGCCAGTCGCTGAAAAAGTTGCAGAAGTGTAGGTCAATATTCTGACGTCTGCCTGGCATTTCTGGTATTCCCAACTTCTCCTTTACACCTCAACACTGGTGAACTAAGGAGTGAGGAAGGCGGGTCCGGAATTTCACACCCTGGCGAATTCCCGACCCGCTCAGCGATTTTGGCGGGTGGGGTTACTGGACCCCGTTTTTCTTCTTGTAGAGGCCATCGGATGTCCGAGTTGGTGGACCAGACCCCGCTCCCGCCACCCGGCGACCACACCCTGGTCCGGTTCGTCCGGAAGGGTGACGAGGCGGCCGCTGAGGAACTCTACCGCCGGTACGCGACCCGCCTCCGCCGCCTGGTGGCCGACCGCTGCACGCCCGCGTTCGCCGCCCGGTTCGACCCGGACGACATCGTCCAGTCTGTCTTCCGCGTGCTGTACCAGGGGGTGCGGACGAAGTTCTACGACGTGCCGCCGGGCGGTGAACTGTGGGGGCTGCTGTTTGTGATGGCGATCAACAAGGTCCGCGATCAGGTCGCCTTCCACCAGGCGGCCTGCCGGAACGTCAGCCGGACATTCGCGACCGATGCCATGACCCCCGACGACCTGCTTGGCCAGGACGAAAACAACGCCGCCCTGCTCCGGCTGACGGTCGAAGAGTATCTCTGCGGGCTGGATGAAACGGATCGGGGGATCGTCGCCTTTCGGATGACCGGCCACTCGGTCGAGGAGATCGCGGACCGCATCGGCCGGGCGAAGCGGACGGTGGAGCGCGTGTTGCAGAAGGCCCGGGATCAACTCACTGAATTGCTCCGCCCGTGAGCAGGTCGCACCTATGTCCTTGCCCGCCCTCCGCGACATCGGCTCCGACCTGCTGGACGCCTTCGAACGCCAGTTGCGCCTCGATCCGACGGCCGACCTGGCCGACTTCCTCCTTCCGTCGGACCACCCGGACCACCTCGCCGGGCTGACCGAACTCGCGCGGCTCGATATGGAGTACGCCCGCGGTCGTGGAACGCCCCGCCCACCGGACCACTACTTCGCCGCGTTCTCTACCCTGCGCGAGAACGCGGTTCCTCGCGTGGCGCTCGCGTTCGAGGATTACCGCCTGCGAAAGTTCGGCGGTGAGGCCGTCGTTCCCGCCGACTACGCCCATCGGTACGGGGTCGATGTCTCCGGGTGGCCGGTGGACTCGAACGCGGATCGGGAGCCGTCCGACCCGTTCCCCGCGGACAGCACCGTAACCCCGCTACCGGCCTCCCGGATCGAGCTACTGCGAACCTCGATCCTGAACCCGGCGTCCTCGCCGCGGCCGCCCGTGGAAGACCTTCCCACGGCCGTCGTCCGCAAGCCTGGTTCGGTCCCGCCCGGCTCGGCTTCGGCGGCCGGTTCGTCACCGGCCGCGCTGCCCGATCTCCGCACACGGTTCGTCGGGTTCGACCTGATCGAGGAACTCGGCCGCGGGACGTTCGGCCGCGTGTACCTCGCCCGCCAGGGCAACCTCGCCGGCCGGCTCGTCGCCCTCAAGGTCGCGAGGGGGCTGTTCGCTGAGTCGCAGACGCTCGCCCAGTTGCAGCACACCAACATCGTGCCGATCTACTCGGCCCACGACGCCGGCGGGGTGCAGGCGGTGTGCATGCCGTACTTCGGCCGGTGTACGCTCGCCCACGTTCTCGCCGAGATTCGCGCCCGCAGCGACTTCCCGACGACCGGCGAGGAGCTCGTCGGCACGGTTAAACTCGGCCAGACCGTGACCCGCTCGGAACCGGGGAGTGTTAACCCCCGGCCGCGGTCGGCTCCGGAAATCGACCTGCCGAAAGCCGGCCCGGAACCCGAGACTGGCGGGCAGACGGGCGACTCGGCGTGGGCGCGGCTCGCCGCCCTCTCGTACCCCGACGCGGTCGTTTGGGTCGTCGCCCACCTCGCCGCCGGGTTGGCCCACGCCCACGACCGCGGCATCCTCCACCGCGACCTGAAGCCGGCAAACGTGCTGTTGACCGACGACGGCGTGCCGATGCTCCTCGATTTCAACATCGCCGAGGACACCAAGGTCCGTGGCCCGCTCCGCCGGGTGATCGGCGGCACGCTCCCGTACATGGCCCCGGAGCAACTCGAGGCGTACGCCCGTGACGATGGCGACACCGATGGCCGGGCCGACGTGTACTCCCTCGGGGTCATCCTGTTCGAGATGCTCACCGGCGCACGGCCGTTTTCGGACGTGATTGGGGAAACCGAGACCGTCATCCGCGAAATGCTTGAGGTCCGGCGGGGCAGGGTGCCGTGCGTCCGCGATCGGAACTCGCTCGTTTCGCCAGCCGTCGCGTCGGTCGTGACAAAGTGCTTGGCTGCGAACCCGGCCGACCGATACGCCTCCGCCCGCGACCTGCACGAAGACTTGACCCGCCACCTTGCCGACCTGCCGTTAAAGCACGCCCCGGACAACTCGGTGCTCGAGCGGTTCGGGAAGTGGCGGCGGCGGAACCCGCGGCTGGCGTCCGCAACTTCGGTCGGCGTTCTCGCTCTGATCCTCCTGGCCGCGACGGCGGGCGGGGCGTACGCCGTGCGCGAGCAGTCCCGAGCCTTTGAAGCCCGCATCGCCCTCGCCGATCACGGCCACGACCGCACCGCCCTTCAAGCCCTTCTCGACGACCGCAACCAGACCCGCGAGAGCCTCGATCGCGGCATCGAACTGTGCCGGGCGTCGCTGGCCCGATACGACATTCCCACCGACGCCGACACCGTGCCCGCCGACTGGGACCGGTCGCGGCTTGTCCGGTACCTGCCCACCGAGGACCGCCCGAAACTCTGGGACGAGTTCGGCGAGGTGTTCTACCTGATGGCAAAGGCGGCGGGCCGACGGGCGGAACTGACGACCGACGAGAGCGAGCGGGCGATGCGAATGGCGGACGCGGGCCGGTGGAACGGGTTAGCCGCAGGCTACGGGGCGGATCGGATTCCGCGGGCCGTTCAGGCGCAGCGGGCGGACCTGGAACGCCTCGCCGGGCGACCCGCCGAAGCTGAGCGATTGGCTGCCGAAGCCGAGCGCACGCCGGCTGCGTCGGCCCGCGACCGCTACCTGCTCGGGTACTGGCACTACCACCAGGGCCGGCACCGGCAGGCGGCCCCGGAACTGGCCGCGGCCACTGCCGCCGACCCTACCAACTTCTCGGCCTGGTTTGTCCGCGGCATGAACCACCTGGCCCTGGAACAGAACGACCTCGCGGCGATGTGCTTCACCGCGTGCGTGTCCCACCGCCCGGACTTCGCCCCCGTCTGGGTGAACCGCGGGATCGCCCTCGCCCGCCTACGGAAACTCGACCTCGCCCTCGCCGACTACGCCGAGGCCAACCGACTCGTGCCGGACTCGGCCGACGTTCACATTCTCCGCGGCGGCGTCTTGCAAGCTCAAGGGAAGGTCCGCGAAGCGGCCGAGGCGTTCACCTCCGCCCTGACGTGCCCCGACTGTCCGACGCGCGTCTACTTCTACCGGGCACAGTGTCTCCGCGCGACCGACCCGGTCGCGGCCGCGGTCGACGAGGCCGAGGCGCTCAAGCGCGAGCCGACCGACGAACTGAGTTGGACCGCCCGCGCTGAGGCGAAACTCGCCGCCGGGAATCCCCGCGCGGCCCTGGCCGACATCGAGGGTGCGCTCGCAGTGAACCCGCTCTCCCTGCCGGCGCTCCAGATGAAGTCGCACCTGCTCGCGGAACACCTGGGCGACGCGGCCGGGGCCGGTCGCGCACTCGACCGGGCCGTCGCGTTGTACCCGGACTCGGTCCCGGCTCACGCCGGCCGGGCGGTCCTCCTGGCCCGTGCCGGCGAGCGCGACCGGGCACACCGCGACGCCGAGATTGCTTTACAACTCGACACGGGCGGCCCGAACCTGTATCAGGTCGGGTGCGTTTACGCTCTCACCGCGAAAACTCATCCCGAAGACCGATTCCGGGCCTGCGAACTGCTCGCCGCGGCGATCCGGGCCGGGTTCGGACAGCAGCACCTGCCGACCGATCCCGACCTCGACCCGATTCGGCACACCTCGGAGTTCCAAAAGTTAACAGTGTTGAGATGAGACGATAGTCAGAATTTTCCACCGTCTCTTTGGACGGCGTGCGAATCTCGTCCTATTGACCGTATGATTGCGACTCTGCACCAGGTTTGCCCACCTTGAGGAATCCTCCATGTCGTTGCCCGCGACGCGCCTCGTGTTGACCGCTCTTGAAGATCGGACGGTGCTCTCGTCCTTCGCCGTTGGCGACCTGTGGCCGGACCCCGACCATCTCACGCTCAGCTTCGCCCCGGACTCGGCGAAGGTTGGTGACACCTCGTCGGCGCTGTTCAAAACACTGAACAAGACCGCGAAGTCGGACGACTGGCAGCTGGAAATCCTCCGGGCGTTCCAGACTTGGGTCGCCGTCTCGAACCTGAACGTCGGGCTAGTCGCGGACAAGGGCGACGCCTTCGGCACGCCCGGTGACGTGCAGGACGACACCCGATTCGGCGACATTCGGATCGGTGCCCGGCCGCTGTCAAGTGACGCGCTGGCGAACGCCGTCCCGTTCGACTGGTCCGTGGGGACGTGGTCCGGCGACGTGCTGTTCAACACCGCGACCCAGTTCGGGATCAAGCCGAATCAGGCCGGCACCTACGACCTGTTCACGGTCGCCGCTCACGAGGCCGGGCACAGCTTCGGGCTGGGCCACTCCGACGACCCGCTCTCGGTCTTGAGCGAATCCTACGGCGGGACCAAGCCCGGCCTGGCCGCGTCCGACGTGGCGAGCATTCAAGCCCTCTACGGGGCGCGACAGCCCGACCCGTTCGAGGGGGCCGCGGGGAACGGCACGCGGGGCACCGCAACCTTTCTAGGCAGTGCGGATATTTCGAGCGCGACGGCCGACCTGACCACGGTCGGGGACGTGGACTATTACCAGTTCACCTCCCCCGCGAAGGCCGATAAGTTCACCATTCGGCTTCAGACGGCCGGGCTGAGCCTGCTGACGGCGAAGGTGACGGTTTACGACGCAAACGGGCAGGTGGTTGGGGCGGGCTTGTCTACCGATCCCCTGAGGGGCGACCTGGAAGTGAAGTTCGACAAAGTAGTGGCGAACAGTTCCTACACGATCCGGGTGGAATCGGCCCGGCCCGACGTGTTCGGCATCGGCCGGTACGCTCTGAGTGTTGTGAACAAGGACGCTCCGACGGTGAAGGCCGATCCGAACGACCGCGGGTTGAACGACACGCCGGCCACGGCCACGGTACTTGTCAGGGACACGGCCATCGGCCGAGGCAGCGGTCGGGGGAGCGATGGGACGGTTTACGCCGGTCGTCTGGAGAGCAAAACCGATGTGGACTACTACCGGGTGACCGCCCCGGCCGACGGCGGCACGGTCCTGGTCGTTCGGGTGAGTGGGACCGGAATGCAGAAGGCTTCGCCCGTGGTCGAAGTGTTCGACGCCAATATGAACCGCGTCGCGGCCCGGATCGTCGGGAGGCGGGGAAGTGAGATGTCCGTCGAGGTCGATGGCGTCGTCCGCGGCCGGGATTACTTCATCCGCGTTCGCGGCAACGGGTCGGACGCGGCGACGGGCGCGTACCGCTTGCGGACGGCCTTCACGGGGTCGGTGGGCAGCAGTCTGACCGGGCTTCTGGCCGGCGGCCTCGGCGGGTCGGCCACGACCGCGTCCGGGCAACTCTCGCTGTCCTCGAGTACGCTGTTCCAGTTCGACCTGAACTCGGCGGCCCTGGGCGGGACCGGCGGGGCCACCGTCACGCTGACGGTGACGGACGCGAAGGGGAAGGCGGTCGCCCAGGTCACCCAAACTGCGGGAAGCGGTTCGACGCTCCTGGCGGCCTATCTGCTAGCCGGCGAGTACACGATCACCGCGAGCCTGACCCTACCGAAAGGCTCGCCCGTGTTGGGCGTGAACTTTCAGCTCCTCGGCGGCGTGTTTAGCGATCCGATCGGTCCGCTCAACACCAGGACGCGAAGCGGACCGGGCACCACGGGTACCTCACCCCCGGCCCCGACCTCCCCGACGAGCCCGCCGACAGTCCTGGTGTCGCCTCCGCCGGCGACGCCTCTTGCCCCTGCGGTCGATTTCACATTCACCCCAATGAACTTGTCCCCAGTCCTCTCGTTCTACTACTCTTACTGACCGAACTGACCCCGCTCGAAGCACAAGCGGCGGGACACAACACAGCCTCGGGTCCGTTCGCAAGCAGGTGCTTCGGACGGATTCGAGGCTGTGTTTCATTTGTCTCCACAAATTCGGTGCAGGGGACGTGTACCACGTAACCCCGCGAGGAATGCTGCCAGTCGAACGGGAAGAAGCGACCGCAAACAGGATCGAGTCAGGCGAGCCAATACCGCTCACCGCGGGCGATGCCCTCGGCTTACAATTCAGTTAAGAAATACTTCGCATGCTTGGCGCAAACGAAGACACTCAATCGCACGCTCAACCGTAATTTTCCCATCGTGTTGACAGATCACCCGATTTCC
>JBBQCQ010000081.1:0-9997 GCA_038318835.1 Gemmatales bacterium
ATTTGCAAGACACTCGCACCCAACTCCCGCTTCACCCGCTCAGCTAGTTCGCCCAGTGTCACTGCCGCCACATCGCCGATACGGCCCTCGCCCGTGTTGTCGCGGCGCGTCACGAGCGGGTATACGTCGAACGCCGGCTCCTCGTAACTGTGGACGGCTCGCATCGCACTCAGAACCACGTCAAGCTTCGCGTCTGGGACCACGACTTCCAACCGCCACTCGGCCATTTCCTCGCGGCGGCCCTTCTGCCCAATGGTCGGGTTCGTGGCGTCTGTGCCGAAGAATGTACCGGTGCCGTTCAGCCGGTAGCTGCATTGCTCGTACTGCCCGATCGTGCCGGCCCCGGCAGCGAACACGGCGTCGGACACCTTTGCCAGGTCCGCGTCCGGCACGAACACAACGAGCTTCGATTTCTTCGCCGTCTCGCGCGGCCGCAGCGGTACGACGTTCGTGACTTCCAACCGCCGACACAAACTATCGTTGATGCCGCCGGGGCAGTTGTCGAAGGCGGTATGCGGCGAGTAGACCGCAATGCCGGCCCGCATCAACGGCAACAGCAACCGGCCCTCCGGTGTGTGGCTCGACAGCTTCTTCGCCCCACGGAAGAGGATCGGGTGGTGCGAGACGATGAGTTGCACGCCTTCGGTAACCGCCTCTGCAACCACATCCGGCGTCACCGTCAGGCACGTCATCACGCGGTCGGCCGGGCCGGGCGCGTCGCCGAGCAACAAGCCGACATTGTCCCAATCGGCGGCTGTCTGCGTGGGGGCGAAGCGTGCGAGGTCGCCACTGAAGTCCGCAACCGTCGGCATGGTACGTCTCCGGGATTTTGCTCGCTCTTCGGGGCGGGCGGGTGTAATGAGATTAGTAGCGGTGACGGACGCTCGGCGAACACTTTTCGGAGCGGCTCATGCGATACCTCGTTCTGCTCGGTCTGCTGGCGGCCCTCGGACTCTCCGGCAACGTTTTGGCGGTGGACCCGCCGAAGCTGCCGAAGGAGCTCACGCACGTCCCGAACGACGCGCTCGGCTTCTTCACCCTGGACGTGGCCACGGTCGGCGATCACCCGGCCTTCCGCGGGATGCGAGAGAAGCTGGTGAAGTCGGCCGCGAACGCTGAGATAGCCCAGGTGATGGGGCTGACGTTCGAGGAGGTGGCCCGGTTCACGACCGTAATGCTGACGCCACAGCCGAACGAGAATCAACGTCGATTTGAACCGGAAGTGGTTCTCCTGATCACGGCCCGAAAGCCGCTGGACAAGGCAAAGATCGTGAAGTCCCTGAGACTCTACGGCAGCGACGAGGTCAAGGACTTGGAGGCGAAACACAAACCCGGCGACAAGCGGCCGGAACCGAGCGGCAAGGCCGACTCGCCGTACTACTTCGGCCTCATGGAAACGGTAATTGCATTTGCCGACGACCGGACAGTCGTGTTCTGGAAGACCGAAGGCCGAAGGCAGAACTTCACCGACCTACCGAACCCGCTGACGCTGCTCAAGTCGAATACCGAGACGGGGCCGTTGACGGAGGGCATCGCGCTGGCCGCGGCCCACCCGCTCGCCGGGGCCGTGAATATGGCCGGCCTCAAACGGGCGAGTCAGAACGATCCGCCGCCGGACGACGTGATGCCCCTGTTCCGGGCCGACAAGTTCTTCGGCTACGCCACCCTCGGTAAAGACGCGGCCGAGTTCACGATCAAGGCCGAGTTCGCCGGCAAGCAGTGGGCTGCCGAAGGCGAGGAGGCGGCCGCGAAACTCCGCACGTTGGCCATGCTGATGTTGAAGGACGATGCCGCCCGCGAGATCAAGCGTGCCGGCGAAAAATCGACCGAGGCACAACTGCAACAACTCCTGATCGGCATGCTGGAGAAAGCTCCAATCAAGCGTACGGACAACACGTTGACGATGACCGGCCACCTCGACCTCGCGGCGAACACGCAGAAACTGCTGACGGACCTGCCCGGCGCGACGACCGAATCGGCCCTTCAGATGAAGAGCCTGAACAACCTCAAGCAGATCGGCCTCGCCTACCACGCCTACAGCGACATCAACGGGGCCGGCGTGACCAACGTGCTGGACAAGGATGGCAAACCGCTCCTCAGTTGGCGGGTTCACCTGCTGCCGTACATCGAGCAGGACGCTTTGTACAAGCAGTTCAAGCTCGACGAGCCGTGGGACAGTGCCAACAACAAGAAGCTGATCGAGAAGATGCCAGCAGTCTTTGCCCTGCCCGGCGTGAAGACAAAGGTGGTGGGGATGACTTTCTACCAGGGCTTCATCGGCAAGAAGGGGGACCTCTTCCGCCCACTCTTCGTGGAGGGGGAGCAGAAGGGGGTCAAATTTCCGCAGAGCATCACCGACGGCACGTCGAACACGTTGTTTTGCGTCGAAGCTGCCGAGCCGGTCATCTGGTCGAAGCCCGACGATCTGCCGTTCGCCAATGATGGCAAGTTGCCGAAACTCGGCGGGCATCTCGGCAAAGACCGCTTCCAGGCCGCCATGCTCGACGGGTCGGTTCGCACGATGAGCACGAAACTGCCGGAGGCGATGCTGACGGCGTACATCACGATTCAAGGCGGCGAACTGATTCAGGATTAAGGCCTGGTCACTTTGTGCAGCAACTCAGTTCCTGGATGCGGGTCAGGATGAGTTGCTCGAAGGCGTAGTCGCGGCCGGCCGGTATCCAGGTCTGCGGAGCGGTCGATTCCGAACTGACGACTTCCGCCCGGCGATCAACGGTCGCAGCTTCCTGGAAGACCGCGGCCCCGCTGATAGCCCGGTTGGGGCGGGGCAGGTCGGCCACCTCGCGCCAGACTTCCACGTAAACCTTATACCCGCCGCGTTCGCCAGCCGAAATCGTCACTTTTGCCGTGTTCCGAATCGTCTGGAGGGTGGCGATCAGCCGTTCTCGCTTGTCGGGCGATCCTGGCTTCCACGGCTGCTCGTACCCTGGCGCGATGCGGGGTTCGGTTTCCATATACCCCGCGTACCGCGACGGCGATTTCAGGACGAAGTAGTCGTCGAGGACATCGATGGTCCGCTCCCAGACCTGTGCGTAGCTGTTCGCGTCCGGCGTGACCGGCGAGACGGTGGCCGGGTTCTCGACGGCCGGCCGCACCACGAGCGGGTTGTCGAGCGGCGGCACCGACGCGCATCCGGCACACGCCACGGCGAACAGGCCAACGAGTCGCCCCACGCGGTTCATGCGATCCCCCTACCGTTGCCGAATCGGGGTCGTATGCCAACTCCGGGTCGGATTGTCAACCGCGGACCAACGGCCGTTTGCCGAGATTCGCGACTTGTCGCGGGAAAAATTCATTCAATGGAGTAGAATCAGGCAAGGTCCCTCTTTCCCCCGGGGTGTCACACGGTGTCGTCCGCCAAGATCCGTTGCACCGCCCTCACCGATGTGGGAGCCAAGCGGAGCCACAACCAGGATGCCTGTGCCGTGCATATGGCGGCCGACGATCAGGTGTACCAGACGCAGGGGCACATCTTCATTGTGGCCGACGGCATGGGCGGGCACGCCGTTGGCGAGAAGGCCAGCGCGAAGGCCATTCGCGACATCCCCTTGACCTACGCCAAGCATGTTCCCCACGAGGGCGTCGTGCCGGCCATCCGCCGGGCGTTCACCGAAGCCAACCGCGACATCTTCGATATCGGCGTCAAGAACCCGGAGTTCAAAGGGTTGGGCACGACCGGCACAGCCCTCTTCCTGCGGCCTGAGGGGGCGTGGGTCGGCCATGTCGGCGACAGTCGGGCTTACCGCATCCGTGCCGGCAAAGTCGAGCAACTGACCTTCGACCACTCGTGGGTCTGGGAGATCGCCCGCCGTCAGGGGATCGACCCGGACCAGCTCGGCGACTTCAAAAAGAACGTGATCGTCCGCTCGCTCGGCCCCGACGAGCAAGTGGAAGTGGACATCGAAGGCCCACACCCAACGCAACCTGGCGACGTGTTTCTGTTATGCAGCGACGGCCTGAGTAATGAAGTCACGCCCGACGAGATCGGCGCGGTGGTCCTCTCGCTCGCGCCGGACGAAGCCGCGAAGTTCCTCATCGCGCTCGCCAACGTCCGCGGCGGGCGGGACAACATTACCTGCATCATCGTGCAGGTTCCGGGGACGAGTTCGACCGTCCTCCCGAAGTTGTCGGTGGCGATGCCCGGTGTGCTCCAACGCTTCCTGCGGCTGTGCGACCGGGTGATGCCGTGGCCGTACTTGTTCCTGGCCGTCGGCTCGGTATTTGCAATTGTTTCACTCGTCCTGCAAATGCAAGATGTTTTCGGGGCACTGCCGCTGTTCGCGATGGCGGCGATCATCATCATCATCGGCGTCGTGGGCATGGTGCAGCACCTCCAGCGGACCGGGCAGGCGGCCGGCGGCGCGGAGACCGTCAGCGAGTTGCACATCTACAAGACTTATCCGTTCGAGATCGCGCAGCCTCTATTTGATCGATTTCATCAGAAGGACGAAGAGTTGAAGGACGTGCTGAAGGACCACGCCGACATCGACTGGACGACGCACGCCCGCTTGAACGAAGAGGCCCGCACGAACGCTCAACGCGGCGACTGGACCGCGGCCTTCCGGGCGAAGTGCCTATCGCTGGAACTGCTGGCCGCTGTCTTCAACCAGGACCGCGGCAAGGGCGAAGAGTTCCGCCCAAACTGGGACGGCCCGAAGCACCGCTAATCGGGTAGCGGTTTCCCCTTCGTCTCCGGGGCGAACACGATCAGCACCAGCCCCACCACATAGACTCCTGCGACGAGCGCACACGCCTGACCGTAGTCGCTGTCGAAGGCCGCGAGCAGATTTGGCCTCTGCAAACTCCCCACCGCCGCGATCACCCGCCCGCAGTTGAACCCGAACCCTTGCCCCGTCGCACGCACCGCCGTCGGGAACAGTTCCGGCAGGTACAGCGGCAGCCACCCGTAGAACGACGCCGTAATCAGTCCCAGCAACCCGGCCGACCACAGAAACGCGAAGCCGTACTCGGTGTTCAGCCGATAGAAGCCGACGACGGTAACGGCCGACAGCACGCACATGATGGCGTACACCGGCCGTCGGCCGTACCGCCCGCCGAGGACGGCCGCAATCACGCAGCCGATCGCCGCCCCGATCGACGAATAGATTTGCATCCACGCCCCGGCCTGCGGCACCTTCCCGCCGGGCAACTCCGACACCCACAGGTACATCCACATGAGGCCCGCCCACGTGCCGAGCAGGGCCACGCCGCTTAGGCCCGCCGCGAGCAACATCCGGCCGAGGATGTGCCGTTGTTGTTCCAAGGGCACGCCGGCCCGAGCCACGTACTTGCGGACCGGGTACAGGAAGCCGCCGGCCACGACCACGAAGCCGACGAGCGTGCCGAGGAGGCGGAGGCCGTTCGGAATGTCGATCACCGACAAGCTAATCGTCAGCGCTCCGGCGGTCGCGCCGACGAGGACGCCGATCAAGTCACTGCTCGACCAGTGCGATGTTTTGCCGATTGCCTTGCCTTCCTGCCACCGCTCCGATTCCGGCACGAAAATGCGGATCACGAACGTGAGCAGTGCCGGTACCGCCCCCAGCAGCATGAGCAGCCGCCAGTTGTTGTGGGCCGTCAGATACTGCACCCAGTATGGCGACAGGCCGACGGTCGCTAGCGAGGGCGAGAGGTTGCCGCCGATCTCGATGAGGCCGAGTTTGAGCGAGCCGACGAGCGTGTACCCGAGGTTGCCGAACGCGCCGATCCAGCCGGCCAGCCAGGCCCGCGACTTGTTGGGCCAAATCTCCATGACGAGCGCGACGCCGAGTGCCCACTCGCCGCCCATGCCGAGCGCTCCCGCGAAGCGAAAGGCCGCGAGCTGCCACGCCTCCTGCGAGAAGGCCGACCCGCCGCTGCACAGCGAGTAGAGCAGCACGCTGACGGTCATCGCCCGCACGCGGCCGACCTTGTCGCCGAGCCAGCCGAACAGCACGCCGCCGGTGGCCGCCCCAACCAGGAAGCCGGCGATGATGACGCCGTACCAGCGGTCGATCTCGGCCTTCACGTCGGAGTGCAGCAGGTCGCGGAGGGCGTCCTTACCGACGAGCGGGAAGAGGCCCATCTCCATGCCGTCGAACATCCAACCGAGCAAGGCCGCCAACAGGGCGAGCCAGCGGCCGCGGGGAGCGAGTGTGTGCGTCATCAGTGGTTCGGACTTTCGGCATGGGAGGGACGGGGGAGAGTTAGTCGCCGCCGAACAGTCGGCCGATGCCGCCGAGGACCGAGCCTTCGCCCTTGGCACTGCCGCCGGCCGAAGGAGCGCTGGCGAGAATGCGGTCGCACAGTCGCGAGAACGGCAGCGTCTGAATCCAGATTTTGCCCGGCCCTTCGAGGGTGGCCAGGAAAAGCCCCTCGCCACCGAAGAACATCGACTTTAAACTGCCCGCCCGCTCAATGTTGTACTCCACGTCCTGCTCCATCGCGACGAGGCAGCCCGTGTCGAGGCGAATGATTTCGCCGTCGCGCAACTCTCGCTCGATGATCGTGCCACCCGAATGGAGGAAGGCCATGCCGTCGCCTTCGAGCTTTTGCAGGATGAACCCCTCGCCGCCGAACAGACCCACGCCGAGCTTCTTGCGGAAGTGGATGCCGATCTCGGTGCCGAAGGCGGCGCACAGGAACGCCCCCTTCTCGCAGATAATTTTCTCGTCGTGCTCGGAGAGGTCGAGCGGAATAATGCGGCCGGGGTACGGGGCCGCGAACCCAACCTTCCGCCGGCCCTTGCCCTCGTTGGTGAAGTGCGTCATGAACAGCGACTCGCCGGTGAGCACCCGCTTACCGACGGCCCCGAGCTTGCCGAAGAACCCTTGTTGCGGCTTCGATCCGTCGCCCATCTTGGCCTGGAAGGTGATGCCGTCTTCCATGTAGTTCATTACCCCGGCCTCGGCGATCACTGTCTCGTCCGGGTCGAGCGTGATCTCGACAAGTTGAATGTCGTCGCCGAGAATCTCGTAGTCGATTTCGTCGCAGCGCATGGGTGGCGGCCCTCGGTGGTGGTTCGTTCCGCGAACGGGTAGTATTGTGGTCACACAGTGGCCGCGGGTCAACGATTCGTCTCGCCACGAATGATTTCGGACTTGTGTCGCCACCCCCCTCTGAGGCTGCCCATGCGAATCCTCCTCGCCCTTCTGTTCCTCACGCCGGCGGTCGCGGGCCAGGGGCTATCGCCGGCCGAGGCCGAGAAGCGGATGTCGGTGCCGGCAGGGTTCACGGCCCGTGTCGTTGCGCACGAGCCGATGATCCGGCAGCCGCTGAGCCTGTCGTTCGACGACCGCGGCCGGCTGTGGGTGCTGCAATACCTGCAATACCCGAACCCGGCCGGGCTTAAGCCGCTGAAGCAGGACCAGTACCTTCGCACGGTCTGGGACAAAGTGCCCGAACCGCCGCCGCACGGCGTGAAGGGTCTCGACCGGCTGACGATTCTGTTCGACCCCGACGAGAAGGGAGTCTACCGGAAGTCGAAGGACTTCGTCACGGGGCTGAACCTCGCCAGCGGCTTTTGCCTCGGCAACGGCGGCGTGTACGTCGCGCAACCGCCGTACCTGCTCTACTACGCCGACAAGAACGACGACGACGAGCCCGATGGCGACCCGCAAGTGTTGCTGAAGGGCTTCGGCCTCGACGACACGCACTCGCTGGCGAACAGCCTCCAGTGGGGGCCGGACGGCTGGCTCTACGGTGCGACGGGCAGCACCAGCACGAGCAAGATTGCGAACCCGGCGAAGCCGAACGAGGTGATCGAATTCCAACAGGGCGTCTGGCGATACCACCCGAAGACGCGGCAATTTGAACTGTTCAGCGAGGGGGGCGGCAACACCTACGGCCTCGACTTCGACCGCCACGGGCAGGTGATCGCCGGCACGAACTACGGCGGCCTCGCGATGCTGCACCAGGTGCAGGGGGCCTACTACCGCAAGGGGTTCGCGAAGCACGGCCCGCTGCACAACCCGCACACCTACGGCTTCTTCGAGCACGTCCCGTACATGAACTTCAAGGGTGGGCACGTCACCTGTGGCGGCATCGTCTACCAGGGGGACACGTTCCCCACGGAGATGCGAGACCAATACATCGCGGCGAACCTGCTGTCGAACGCCGTCTACTGGCACAAGTTGACCCGCGACGGTTCGACGTTCAAGGCCACCCACGGCGGCGACCTGATGCTGGCGAACGACTCCTGGCACCGTCCGGTGGACGTGATCCTCGGCCCCGACGGGTCGATCTTCGTGGCCGACTGGTACGACAAGCGGGCCGCCCACCTCGACCCGCTCGACACCTGGGACAAGACGAACGGCCGCGTCTTCAAGCTCGAAGCCGCCGGCACGCCGAAGCTGGCGGCGTTCGACCTGCGAACGAAATCGACAGCCGAACTGCTCAGCTTGCTCACTCACGCGAACGTCTGGTGGCGGCGTGAGGCTCGGCGATTGCTCGTGGAGCGTACGGACCTGACCGCGGTCCCGACGTTGCGGACGATGACCGGCGAACAAACGCAGGTCGCCCTGGAGGCGTTGTGGACGCTTGCCCAAATGCCCGATGGTCTGACCGTGGAACACGCCGCAAAGTTGCTAAACCATCCCGACGAAAACGTTCGCGCGTGGATGGTGCGGCTGATTGTGGATCAGGGCCGCACGGAGTTGTTCGCCTCGCTCGCCAACTTCACAGCAGGAGAAACCTCGCCGGTCGTACTGGCGCAGTTGGCCTGTTCTGCGAAGCGACTGCCTGCCGACACAGCCTGGCCGGTCATCGGCAAACTCGTCGCAAGAGACGAGAATGCTGCCGACCCCTTCTTGCCGCTGCTGACATGGTGGGCGATGGAGAAGCACATCACCGACGCGAAAGGACTGACGACCGCGGCCTACACGGGCCTGTTAGCCTCGTCGGAAAGCTGGCGACGGCCGATGATGGCGAAGCACTTGCTCGAACGCATCGCCCAGCGGCTCGCGAGTCTGGATGCCGGGCACGAACTGTTGTCGCGATTACTGCGCGAAGCACCGGGACGGGCCGAGCGAGTCCGCGTGGTGAAGGGGATCAACGCAGCCGTCGGCGGGCAGTCGTTCGACCAGCCGCCGAAGCCGATGGCCGACGCCTTGCAACATCTGCTCAAGCTCGACCCGGACGACGGCGACGTGCTTCGCCTCGCGGTTCGCTTCTGCGACGCGAACTCGATTCAAAAAATGTTGACGACGTTCCGCACCGAAGGGGCACCGAACCGCCTCACCGCCTTGCAGATTCTCGTGGAGGTTCGCCGTCCGGAACTACCGGCGGAACTCGTGACCGTGTATCCCCGCACGAAAGATGCGAAACTCCGCGACGCGATCCTGACGGCGATGGTGGCATACTCGGATGCCCACATCGACGCCTTCCTGCTCGACGCGGCCTGGCTAAAGGCCGGCACGGCCGCGGACCGCACCGCCGCCCGACAGGTGCTGTTCTCGCGGCCGACGGCTGCGGCTCGCTACCTGAAACTTGTCGAAGACAAGCAGTTGTCGGCTGCCGAGGTGTCGTTGAACGAACTCCGGCCCCTCCTCCAGTTCAACGACAAGGCGTTGTCCACGAGCATCGAGAAACTCTACGGCAAGATCGGCCCGGCCACGGCCGGCGAGAAGCAGGCCCGCATCGGCGGCGTCGGCATCATCCTGAACATGCAGAAGGGCGACCCGGCCGCGGGCAAGGCGGTCTTCGCGAAGAATTGCGCGACGTGTCACCAACTGTTCGGCGAGGGGAACAAGATCGGCCCCGACCTGACGACGGCCGATCGCAAGAATACCGGCTCGCTCATCGCGAACATCGTCGATCCGAGTTCCTACGTCCGCACCGAGTACGTGCAGCACGAAGCCAGCACGCTCGATGGCCGCAAAATCATGGGCCTCGTGGTCGAGACGACACCCGCGGCGGTGACGATCCTCGACGCGCAGAACAAGAAGACCACCGTCACCCGGACCGATCTGGAAGACCTGAAGCCGTCGGCGACTTCGAT
>JBBQCQ010000082.1:0-9941 GCA_038318835.1 Gemmatales bacterium
AGTCGGGCGTCTACCGAGCGACAGACCAATTCGACGGCGGTTCGGCAGTTCATTGGGCCATCCCTTCGCGGGGCGGTTCATCGCAGAACCAATTTTCGGACAGGCAAGCCCACATTCGCAGCCGTGCCCGGTGGAGCATCACCCACAGATTCGACGGCGTCAGGCCAAGTTCCTGACACGCTTCCTCGCCCGCAACTTCGTCGAGGTATCGGAGGACGAACACATCGTGGAGGCGGGAGGGCAACTTGCCCAGACACGTGTGCAAGGCTGTCCAGAACTCGGCCCGCTCCATCGGGCTGGTCGGGTTGTCACGGTCCCATTGGGGCGGGGGAACCTTCCACTTGCCTCGACGAGTGAAGAGTGCGTCGGTGAAATCGTCGGGGCCGGTTTCCGTAACCGCCGCGTTGCGGATGCGAATGCGGCGACGCAGCCAATCGACGATCTTTCGTTTCAAAATCGCTGTCAGCCATGTCTTTTCAGACGACGAGCCGCGGAATGTGTCTCGCCCCCGCCAAGCTGCCAGGAGTGTCTCTTGCACCAGGTCTTCGGCCACGTCTGCCAGTCGGACGCGGGCCAGAGCAAACGTATAGAGCGCGTCCCCGTACCGTTCGAGCCAGGTCTGCGGGTTCGACCTGAGTTCGGCCGTCGGGTCGTTCCTCACTTCCGCATCGGTCATCGCCATCCTCTTTTCCGGGCAACCATCAACTACCTTAGTCGAGAGACATGGCACAACCTTACACGAAAAAGTTTCGGCCCGTTTGGCGTGGAATTTCTACAGGATCGAGTAAGGGATGGGGCAACCGTGCGTCCAATTCTCTGTGAGGTGGTGAAGGAAGCAGAAACAACAACTCTATGTCACAAGATACTGCGGTCTGTCACCACAGGACCACATGAATGAGGTCGTAATGACTGAGAACTTGAATCAGGATGAATCGACGCATTCCGCCGAGACTCCTGCCGCATGTCGGCGGCATTCCGCTGGCCGACGGCTAATCGGACTCGCAGGGTGGCTGGTCGCGGCGGGTGGGGCTGTGTCGGTCGCGTTCATCCCCATGAACGTGGGCGAATCGCTGTGCGGAATCTGGGGCTGCTTCCCACCCCTTCAGGCTCTGGTGGCATTGCACTTGCTCTGGGCCGTGGGCTTTGCGGCGATGGTGTGGACTCTCGTAACCGAGAAGCCGTCGGCACTCTTGCCAGTGGGTGGGTTCTTGGTTCTCGCGGCCGTGGCGACGGCGGCCGTCATCCTCAGCCGGGACGTGTTCTACTGGTTCGATCACGTTCCCGCAGAAGATCATTATCACTGGCCGCGACGAGTGGGATACACCCTTGCCACGCGGATCGACTTGCCGATTTTGCAGTTGCTCGCGGCCGGGGTGGTCTGCATTGCGGTCGGAAGGCGATCCGCCCCCACGCCATCCCTGGACTAAAATCGACTAACCTTTTGGGCACATGACCTGTTCTTGTTCGGGAGATCGACGATGAATGTCAAGCTGTTGGCCCTCGCGCTCTTGCTCGCGGTCGGCGTGTGCGCCGCCGTGGCATTCAGTCGCGGCGAGGACAAGAAAGATAAGCCGATCCCGGCCCCGGAGTTCACCGGCATCACGGCCTGGGTGAACGCGAAAGAACTGAAAGTGACCGACCAGAAGGGCAAGGTGATGGTCGTTCACTTCTGGACGAACGGGTGCATCAACTGCGTTCACAATTACCCGCACTACGTCGCCTGGCAGGACAAGTACAAGGACACGAAGGACTTCGTCATGGTCGGCGTACATACGCCAGAGTTCGACGCCGAGAAAGACGTGGACCGGATCAAGGAGCGAGCGAAGAAGAACAAGCTGACGTTCGCCATCGCCGTGGATAACGACATGAAGACCTGGACCGCGTGGGGCAACCGCTACTGGCCGTGCGTGTACCTCGTGGACAAGTCCGGCAATGTCCGCCAGAAGTGGGAGGGCGAACTCGGCGACGCCGGCTACAAAAAAATCACCGGGCAGATCGACGACCTGCTCAAGGAAGCCGCCCCTAACGTCAAGTAACGATTCCCACGGCCGGGCAATGTTCCCGGCCCCCTTTCACGATAGGAGAAATGGATGAACAATTGCATTCTTCGGTTCCGGCGTACCAGCATCGCGACGGTCATTGCGGCCCTGACTTTCGGCCTCACCACGTACGCGGCCCCGCCCAAAGACATCGGCCCGAAGGTCGGCGACGAGGCCAAAGACTTCGAGTTGCCCAATCTCAGCGGTGAAAAAGTGAAACTGTCCACGCTTGCCGAAAAGGGATCGGTGGTGCTGCTCGTTCTCCGCGGATACCCTGGGTACCAGTGCCCGCTGTGTTCGAGACAAGTTGCGGAGTTCCTCGGTAAGGCCGACGCTTTCAAGAAGGCGGGGGCGCAGCTCGTGCTGATCTATCCCGGCCCGGCCGATGGCCTGAAGGGGAAAGCCGAGGAGTTCTTCAAGGGGAAGGAATACCCGGCGAACTTCACGCTCTTGATCGACCCGGACTACACGTTCACGAACGCATACGGCCTGCGGTGGGACGCCCCGAAGGAGACGGCGTACCCATCGACGTATGTCTTGGATAGTAAACGGAAGGTGACGTTCGCCAAAGTTAGCACCACCCACGGTGACCGGTCCAAGGCGGACGATGTGCTCAAAGCGTTGGCCGCGAAGTGAGTTCAGAAAAGACCCGTCCGAGGCCAGACGCCTCGGACGGGTTCAGGTTGTGAAAGACAGACATCGCACCACACATTCCCCTTTACAAGTCTTCACAAAATCACGGCGGGGGCGGGTTGCCGGGCACCGCGGTCGGGGTGGCGTTGCGTGCCCCAATGTATGGGAACACCGCCTCCCGTTGCGTGCCCGTCCCGGCCGCCCCGGTGCCCTGCGGCGCCGCGGGGTTGATCGACCCGTCCTTCAGGTTCAGCCCATTGTCGTCGCGGACGTTTTGCGTTGCAACCGCCGGCGGGTTCGGACCGCCGCCCAACCCCGCGGGCAGGTCGTCGTCCGTCAGGACGGCCAGTTCCGTGCTGATGATATCGTCGCTGAACTTCCGCCCGCCGGCCAGGAACGTCACCCCGTTGGAGGTGACAAGGTCGCCGGCGAAGCCGGCCGACTTGGTGGTGTCGAAGATGAGCGTGTCCGGCAGCAGCAGGTCGGCGACCGCCTTCGCTTGATCAAAGTTCGGCACGCCGCCGGGCCGACCGGCCGGGTAAAACGACATCAGCGTGTTGATGATGTCCGTCTCGAACATCGCCCGGTCGTCGCGCGGGTGGCCGCTGTTGAAGGCGTTGCGGCGGTCAGTGCCCGAGGCGATCGGGAAGGCCGCCCCGCGGGGGACCGGCGGGATGAGAGCAGTGTTGATTGCCGGACGGCCCGTGCGGTCGAATTGAACGCCGTTGAATTCCGTCCGCCCCCAGAACCCGATGGCCGTGCCGGCCGAGCCGATCAGCTTCGACGACGGGATTTCGAGGACCAGCGACAGCGTGTTAACACTCGGCCCGAAGAAGCTCGGCGCGTCGTAGTTCGGCGTACTCGTCGCCCCGAAGCCGCTCGAACTGGTGCCGCGGGGGTACTTGCCCGCGACGACGCCATCCACGGCCGTGGCGCTGTTGAGCAGGATGTTGAACCCGGCCGCGTCGAAGAGGAACGGGTCGTCCTGTTCGGCCGCCCGGAACTGCGCCGTGCCGTTGCCGCCGACCCCGCGGACCGGGTTGTTCTGCCCAGTCAGACCCTTCACCAGGATGCCGCCCGTGCCGGGGAACCGGGCCGCCGGGAGCGCCCGGACGGACACGTCCTGAACGCCTTGTGCGTCCGGGACGCTGAACACCGCACGGAACGTCAGGTCGTCGGTCGAGTTCAGCAGGTCGCGGTTGGCGATGCGGAAATCGTACAGCACGCCGGGCTCGAACAGGTTCGGCGTGGTCGCCGTGCTGAACGGGCTGACATCGATGGCCAAGACCGTGTTCGCCGGGTTGGTCGGCGACTGGAAGACGAACACGTCGTTGATGTCGCGGCGGCTGTTCGCCACCGTGATCCCCGGCGGGCCGAAGATCGGGCCGTCGCGGTGGTCGGCGTCGGCCGCAACGTAAACGCCGCCGCGGAAGGTTGGGTCGGAAGTCGCGAAGCTCTTCAAGGTGGCCGCCGCCGGCAGTTGCCCGTCGGGCAATACGGTGCCGAATTGTGCGCCGTTGATAACCCGGACTTGCGCCGTGCCGCCGGGGCCGGGCGAGGCGATCAGTTCGGCCAGTCCGTCGTTGTCCAGATCGTCGGCCGCCACTCTCACGCCGCCCCGATTGGACGGGTCGAATGCGAAGAAGTCGGCCCGCACCGCCGCCGCGCCGATTTGGCCGTTGCTCTCCACCTGCATCAACTTCGTCAACTCGAGGAACCGGACTCGCGGTGCGCCGCCGTTCCCGGCCCCGACGATGATGTCCCGCTGGAAGCCGTTGTACCCGATGCTGACGAACGCACCGCCGCGGAAGCTCGGGTCAAACGCGAAGAAGTCGCCCAGCAACGCCGAAGCCGGAACACCGTTCAGGGTTGCCGAGCCGATCGAAGCGCCGTTGATGACCATCACGCGGGGGCCACCGCCGTCGCCCGCACCGATGATGATTTCGGACTTCTTATCGGCGTTCAGGTCGCCGACCGAGAGCGTCAGCGGCCCGGTGTAGGACGACCCGAATGGCGCGAACGTGGCCAGCACGGCCGCGTCGGCGATAGTTCCATCCGCGTTCACCTGTGTGAGCTTGTACCCGTCGATCACCTTCACCACGCCGCCGGAGCTAACGACCACGTCGGCCCGGCCGTCGCCGTTCACGTCGTCGGACGACACCGACACGCCCAAACGGCTCGTTGGCGAGAACGCGAAGAAGTTCGCCACGACCGTGTTGTCTCCGCCGTCGATGATGCGAACGAGCGGGCCACCGCCCACGCTTGCCCCGATGATCGCATCCGGCACACCGTTGTTGCTCACCTCCTGCACGGCCAGATTCAAGTCGCCCGCGAAGCCTGGGAAAGGCATGATGGTCCGCACTTCGTTGAGCCGGATGTCGAACACCTGAACCGTCGACCCAGTCGCGGCAATCGTAATCTGTTCCAGGTGCGCCTGGAAGAAGCCGATCGAGTTCTTGTTGTTCATCGTGAAGAAGATGTCGCCGTTCGTATCGAGGGCGATACCCAGCGGCGCACTGACGGCCGTGATGAACTCGAACTCTTCCAGCGGCGGCGACCCGCTCCTTGGCCGGCCGGGAGCCAACGCATTCGTCGGCAGCCGGCCGATCCGACTGCTGGCCGTCTCGGTGAAGTACAGGTCGCCCTGAGCGTCTACAACCAAGTTCTTCGGCCCACGACCGACTTGCAGATCGAATTGCGTGAATTGCCCGTCGGTCGTGAGGCGGCCAATCTGATCGCGACCGAAGTCGGTAAAGAACAGCGAACCGCCTGGCCCCGCCACGATGTCTTCGGGGTCGCTCACGCCGTTCGAGGCGACCGGGATGAGAAACTCCGTGACCGCGCCGGCGGTGGTGATGCGCCCGATTTGCCCCGACCCCGCCTCGGTGAACCAGAGAGCGCCATCTGCCGCAGCCGTGATACCGGCCGGGGTGCTACCGACGCCCGGAACGGAGAACTCGGTGACCACGCCCGCGGTCGTGATTCGCCCAATCTGATCCGACCCGCTTTGCGTGAACCAGAGCGCACCATCCGGACCAGCCACGATGTCGTTCGGCGCGCTGCCGGCACCCGGAACCACGAACTCGGTGAACGAAGCCTGAATTGCCGCGTCATTCCCCGCTAACGGATCGAAGCGGCCGATGCGGTCGCCGGTGTTCGAGGTGAACCACAATTTGTTATCAGCCCCGACCGCGATGTTCAGCGGCCCCCGGCCGGCCGGGAGTGTGAACTCGGTGATCGTGCCGGCCCGTGTGACTCGGCCGATCCGACTGGCGTCAAACTCCGTGAACCAGAAGTTATCGTCCCCCCCGCGAACAATCCCCGCGAGGGCCGCGTTCGGCGTGAGGCCAGCGGAATACTCTGTGATGCCCGAGTGGGGCACCCATCGGTCTTCCAGCAGGGTCAACCCGAGACGTATTCGTGGCAGTGCCGCTTTTTTGGGCTGCATCCGGGCGGATCGACGAGTCATGTGAAACTCCCAGTTGAGTGATTCACCCCTGGGGATGGGCGAACGGAATGAGGCGTAACCTGACTCTTCAGCCAGGAAATCAAATCATCAAAATATTGGAGAGGCTTGTCAACCGAATTCCTGCAAAGTACCCAAATTATCAAAATTATTCTTTTGGCTGATGCAGTACATGAAAGGGAAAAACTCTAAGTAGAAGACGAAGGACATCCAAGAAGTAGACCGCCCGGTTGACCCCATAACCGTGCGTAACCGTCACCCGCCGTTGCGGAGGGTGTGCTCGAACACGAACAAGTGGCGAACGGGTGGCGGGTAAGTGCCCGGCTGTGCCGAGCAACACGCCGACGCCCCTGCCGGCTGCCGCCGCGTTGCCCGCGAACGACCCGCTGCGAACATATTTCCGTGCCGCCGGCCTGGGCCAACCCACCCTCGAGGCCGGTCGGGATGCCGACCAGCTGGCCACGCGGATGAGTTCCGTCGCGGTGAGGTCGTCCTTGTTACCCTGGACAACTGTGTCGATCAGCGTATCGGTCACGTTCTAGCATTCACGAACCCGCTGGCCCCGTCACGTCGGAAATCGTCATGCGGTCGAGGGTGATCGTCCCCATGTCCGCCAATCCGCGGCCGCCCGGCGTGGTGGTACTAATCCGGAGGCCGGACAAGTGTACTTGGTCGAGGTTTGAACCAGGAACACGCCCCGCCAGGGCGGCCGTCGTGGCGAACCCGCCGACCACCGCAATCAGTTGGTCCGGGAATCCGGTGATCGTGACATCGTCCAACACCGTCAGGCCCCCGGCGAATGCGGACAACGCGATCGTGCCCGCGGCCAGAACAGGGTGCGAAGGTAATGGCGTCCGCACCCGGCGTGAGGTTGGCCAGCTGGTCGGCCTGGCGGAGCGTGGTATGGCCGGCGACCGGGGTGTCGGCCAGTGTGTCCACGGTGAACGTCGCCGGGGTCGTGCGGTCTTCGAGCGGGACCAGTGGCGCGAAAGCAAACGGGGATCGGCGCATCGGTGGATTCTCGGGAGAGCGGGAGGTTAAGACCGTTTGACTACCGGGCTGGCTCGTCGATGCGGAAGCCGACGGCCGCGGCCGGGAAGACGAAGCTAGTCGCAGTCCCGGCCATGGCGGCGTTCGTCGCGTCGGCGGCGGTGAGGCGCAGCGTGCCTGCGGTTCGCGGCGTCAGCCACTAGCCGAGGACGACGACGCGGTAGGGAAGAGTTCCGAGGTTGAACAGCTCGATCGAATTCGCATCGACGATGCGGTAACCGCTCGGCCCGCCGGGGCCTTGCGATCCGAGGGTGTACACGTTGCTATCGGCGTTGTAGAGAGCCACGACCACGTCCCGTGTGTTGAGGCCGTGCGTGACGGTGACGCTGCCGCTGATCGTCGCCCGGATGTCGGCGGCGTACTTCGCGCTGCTCCCAGTCCCGGCCGGGCCCGCCGGCCCCTGGGGGCCTGGATCGCCAGTGGCTCCCTGCGGTCCGGCCGGCCCTGTGGCGCCGGTTGGCCCCGCGTTGCCTGTTGTCCCTTGCGGCCCGGCGGGTCCGGCAGTGCCCGTGGCGCCTTGCGGCCCTGTCGCCCCCGTGGCCCCCACTGGCCCGGGCATGTCCGCGGCCCCTTGCGGGCCGGTTGCTCCAGGCAGACCGGCCGGACCAACCGGACCCGTCGCGCCGGTGGCTCCGGTCGCCCCCGTCGCGCCGGTGGCTCCGGTCGCCCCCGCCGGCCCCGCTGGGCCTTGTGTGCCAACCGACGACGTCGCAGCCACGCTTGCGGCGCCAGCCAACGAACTGTATGGGGTCGTTCCGGGCAAGGCAATCGATTGCTGGACCGTGAAATTCGGACCGCTCATGACATAAGCGGCGTTGTTCGACCCGGTAAAACTATCGCTGTCCACAATGATGTTGTTCCCACCAGCCACCTTCGGCAGCAGACCAACTTTCACTCCCGAATTCGAATCGAGCGCGTTACGGCCATCGCTGAATTTAGGAAACGCATCGAGCACCGTCGTCCGTGTCCCATCGGTTGCGAGATGGAAGGCCTGGACCCGCGGGCCAACTTGACCGATCGTGCCGGTGACGATCTCTGCAGTCCCATCGCCATCGAGGTCGCCCACGGCAACATTCAGGTAGATGCCATTTGTCGGATCGTCATAAGGACTGAATTGCTGGGCGCTCGGGGGGAACAAGTTTCCTACTAACAATGTGGCCGCATCGTAAACGGCCACTTGTGCCGGGTACTCGGGAAAAACTGTAGTCGTGGCATCGCCCGGAAGTCTTAACGCGAGGCGTCTCGCTCCCACAACAATGTCCGCCTTGCGATCGCCATTGAGGTCCCCCGCCGCGACAGTGATCCCCCCTCGATTGGAGGTTGCCCCTGGCAGACCAAAGGCAAAGAACTGCACGAGCATCTTCCCGGTGGCAAAATCGTATACTTCCACCAGCGGACCGCCCCCTGCCATCGGGGCGGTTATGATGTCGAGCTTTCCGTCGCCATTCACATCCCCAACCGCCACGTTTACGCCGGTTCGCTCGGAATTGTCATAGGCGTAGAACGACCGTACCTCGACCCCCGTCGCGCCGTCGAAGACCTTGACGTGAGGCCCGCCGCCCGGACCGGCGGCGGTCACGACGTCGGCCACGCCGTCACCGTTCAAGTCGCCCATCGCCACGTTTACGGACCCCCCGAAGCGCGGGTAGGCGTCGAAGGACCGCACGACGTTGCCCGTGTCCGCATCCAGAACCGTCACCAACGACGGCACTCGATTCACTGGCAGGAGCGACATTTCGTTAAAGTTGAGCGCCCCGGCGGCGATCAAATTCGCGGGCACGTCGCGGCCTTCGAGGGCGGTGACGTGCAACCGGGGGCGCCGACAAGGATTGGCACGGGAGCGGAACATAGGTGTCGTCTCCAACGGAATGGTGCGCCGGGGGCCGGCGGCGTGTGAGGTCTATTCTTTCCTGCCCGTTGGCGAAGATTTGTGACCGATAATTTTTGAATTCTTCAGGATCGCGTCTTCGTTCGCCGCTTTTCTCTTCCGGTGCAGTGAGTCACGTTGTACTTTCAAACCGTATGGAACCTGAGAACTCGTTTTCGGACATCATCCGCGGGGTGAGGGTCGGGGACCCGGAAGCGATTCGCGCACTCGTCCACCACTACGAACCGTACCTCCGGCGGACCTTCCGGCGTCGCCTGGCCCACACGCCGTTGCAAGCCGCCACCGACTCTGCCGACCTGTGCCAGTCGGTGCTCGGCGCGTTCCTGATCCGTTTCGTCGCGGGCGAACTCGAGATCGCGACCCACGACGACCTGCTGAAGTTCCTCCTCGGCATCGCCAAGAAGAAATTCGCTCGCCTGCAACGGCGCGAGTCCGCGGAGCGGCGCAACCGCGGTCGCACCACCTCGATCGGGAGCGATCCCAACCTCCCGGACGTGCGGTCGGAAGAACCGAGCGTAGTCTTCACCCGGAACGAATTGCTCAGCGACATTCGGCGACGCATGGTCGAATGCGAACGCGAGCTCTTCGAGTTTCGCCGGGCGGGATACTCTTGGGACGAAATCGCCGAGCAGCTCGGCGAACCGGTCGGGCGGTTGCGGAAACGGTACTCGCGGGCCGTTCAGAGCGTTTGCCAGGAACTACGATTGGAGACGCCAGATGATTGACTCGGAGCCCACGGTCCCCACCCTGCCGGACGGGTTGACGGCGGTTCTGAACGAACAGCAAGCGTGTTGGCACAACGCCCAACAAATTTCGGTGGAAGCGATTCTCCGTCAACATCCGAACTGGGCATCGCACCCCGGTG
>JBBQCQ010000083.1:0-9919 GCA_038318835.1 Gemmatales bacterium
GCTCGGCGCAAGTCAAGGTTCTTGGGTGTGCAACTTACGGCGAGGTATCGCACCGCAACCGGCGCGACCTATCATCCTAACGGATCTCGCGCAGCCGGCCTTCTGGTGTCACCACGCTTCTGCCGCCGAACGATAAAGCTCAGCAGCGGCGGGGGCCGAGGGAGCTATGAAATCCAGAAAAACTACATGCCCCCGCCGTCTGCTGCAGCGTTTGGTTCGGCGTGCCTTTGCATGCCTACTTCTTCTGCCGTTTCAAATACCAGAGATAGGCGTTAGCCGCGTCGAACTTGTCGAGCCGGTTCTTCGTAGAATCGCCATCATCTGACGCACCGAACCGAAAGGTATCGCCGTCCCGTTCGTAGATACCCAGCATGTCGAGTTTCCCGTCCGCGTCGAGGAAGTCGATTTCCCGTGGCGACTTCGACGGGTCCACGCGGTAGGTAGACTTCTTCTCGGGCTGGCCCTTTTCTCTCTGTACGACTGAGCCGTCTGTGCCGAAAACGATTACCACTTCGACGGGGAGTGGAACCTTGAACCCCTTCCTGCTCATGTGGGTCATCACCCACGTCCCCTCCAACTTCTTCATCTCCGCCTGAGTGCTCTCCACCTTCGGCTCGTCGCCATAGGCCATTCCGAGACACGACGCGAGAATGATCAATACCACGCGCATGATTTCCTCCGTGAAAGCGTGATTGCGCCACGCCCGCCGCCGCCGACCTTGTAATTCTGTCGCACTGCGCGACATATTACCGTAGGCAGCAGCAGCGTGTCCATTACTTTTCGCCGCGTTTTTCGCTCATTGCCCGCCCTGTCGAGTGCCACCCCTTGTCGATTGTCGCGCCGCGCGACATAACCCATTACGGACGCGCGGCGCGACCTATCACGCCTTCCTCTGCCTTCGGATCGGCGAAACTCCACACGCGGGCGGTCACTTCACCTCGGTCACTTCGATCTTGGCTACCGAGAGGGTGTTGCCTTCGCCGACGGTGGTGTTCTCCACGACGGCGTCGATTGGGGCACCCGACGGGGTGGTGAGGTCGAGGCGGGCCTTCTTCCACTCGCCGCCGGTTGAGGGCAGCGGCGTGCTGGCGAAGGTCTTGTAGTTGTCCTTCGGCTTCCGCACCGAGAGGGTGCCGACGGCGTCGTTGGCGGTGCGGTATTCGACCGTCAGGCGGTAGCGCACGCCATCGCGGAGCTTGTCGCCGGCGACCTCGCTGAGGTTGAACTGAATCTGCGATGAGATCGCGTCGTTCAGGTTCGTCACGCCGAAGGCGGGCTTGCCGGCCACGTCGCCGAGGCGGAACTCGGCAATCGACTCGGGCTTCCAGCAGTGGCCACTCACGCCCGTGGGCAGCACCTTGCCGGCGTCGGCCGTGGACTTGCGATTCTCGACGGTGTAGCGAAGTGCGTCCTTTCCACGGAAGTCGATGGCGACGATGGCCTGGCCCGAGGTGACGGGCGGCGCGGGCGGCGCGGGCGGCGCGGGCGGCACGCCGGTGTCCACGATCTCAACGCGGTGGACGTACACGAACTTGCCGGGGGCCACGGTGAGCGTGCCGATGGTCAGTTGCACGTCGGCGGCCGGGGCGACGAAGCGGTTGAACGCCGTCTGCCACCCGGACCCCTTCATGGGGGTGGCCCGCAGATTCTGCCAGTCGCCGACCGTCTGCGTCTGGACCTGCCCGGTCACGTCGGCATCGAGTTTGTAATCGACGCGCACTTCATACGCACGACCCGGCACGAACGCCTTCGGGATGGCGAACACGAGCTGCGCTGAAGTCTTGCCTTCCTTGCTACCGATCGCGATGGCCTTGCGGCCGTCTATCTCCATCGCCCGGAATTCGCCGACGGTGTCCTTGTCGTAGACCTCGCACCGCCAGCCGCGGGGCAGCGTGGGGGAATCGCCTTCAACGCGGCCGGTCTTCTTCAGGACGGCGCGGAAGGGCTTCACGTCGGCCGCGTCGAAGTGTTGCACCACGGTGACGGTACTCGCCGGGGCGGGCGGCGTAACCGGATTCGCGGGCGGCACAGCAGGCAGTGGGGCGGGCGAAGGGGTGGGCGTCGGCGTTGGCGTGACCGCGGCGAGGGGCGGGTTCTTCTTGTCGCCAGTGCCGCGGAAGCTCAACACGCCGGCGACGACGGCCACGGCCGCGAGGGCGGTGCCGATGCTGGCGTAGAGTTTCCACGGCCGCTGCCCACCGACGGCCGGCAGACGGCCGCGGGTGGCGATGCCGCTGAGCGTCGATTGCATCGCGGCCGAGTGTGCGAGGTCGGTGCCGGACAGGCTCACGACCAGCCGCTGTGCCCCGGCGTTCGGCAGCCACGCAGTCACGGCCTGAATGACCTCGGCCGGCGTCTGAAACCGCTTCTCGGGCTTCTTTTGCAGCATCTTCGCCACCACCTTGCCGAGTTCCGGGGGGAACGTGCGGTCGATGGCCGTCACCGAGGGGGCGTCTTTCATCTGGTGCTGCATCAGCTTCTGCGTCGTGTTCCCGGCGAACGGCGGAGTGCCCGTGACGATGGCGAAGAACGTCGCCCCCAGGCTGTAAATGTCCGAGCGGATGTCGATGTTCGGCGCGTTGAGGGCTTGCTCCGGCGAGATGAAGTCGGCCGTGCCGACGATGGCCCCTTCGTCCAGGATTTCGGTCAGCTTGTCGCGGTCGTCGGTACTCGACCGCGCGAGGCCCAGGTCGAGTAGCTTCACCGTGCCGTCCTTCGCCAACATGATATTGGCCGGCTTAATGTCGCGATGGATGAACTTCTTCTCGTAGGCGTGCTGCAAGCCGGCGGCCGCCTGAGCGATGTACTCGACGGCCCGCGATGCCGGGATGGGGCCGCTCTTCTTCAGCAGGTCTTCGAGCGATTGGCCGTCCACGTATTCCATGACGAGGTAGTGGACCTCGCCTTGCTGGCCCACGTCGTGGATGCGAACGATGTTCGGATGATCGAGGGCGGCCACGGCCCGGGCTTCGCGCAGGAATCGCTCGATGGCCAGCTTGGCGTTCGCGTCGGATGGCGTCGGCGGCAGCACCTTCACGGCCACCTTCCGCTTCAGGGTGGCGTGCTCCGCGAGGTAGACGGCCCCCATGCCGCCCTGGCCGATCTGTTCGCGCACGATGTACGGCCCGAGTTTGAACCCGCGGTAGCGGCCAGTGAGCAGGAGCTTTGTCTGAAACCGCGTGAGCACTCCGTGCTGGACGAGCGCGGCCGCACCCGGTACGGGGTCGGTCGGCAGGTCGGGCACGCCCTTCAAGCGGGCGTCGAGGTCCTGCGGGGCGTAGATGCCACTCTTGCGGACGAGGTCGAGCAGTTCCAGGGTCGAGGTCGGCGGGCGCATGATGGGGGCATCGCGATGGGAGAACGAGTCCGCGAACGCGGAGGGGCAATCGTAGCCTACCCCAAACTTCTCCCACGCGGGAGAGCGGCCGAAGGCATTGCGCGAAGAATCGGATGGCCCTTCCGGCGGGCGGGTGAAATTTCGGGCAGAGTCGAAAAAGTTCAAAGTTCAAAGTTCAAAGATTCGAGAAGAGTCTGCCAAGACTCGATCGTGTCTCCACTCGGCTCCGATCTTTGAATTTTGAACTTTGAACTCTCACCGCTTCCCCGTGCCGGTCGGCGAGCTAGATTGATAACATCCGTCCCCCGCCTTGCCGAGGTTGCTCCATGTCGTCGGGCCAAGACGACGATGTTCGACCGGACGCCGCCACGCCGATGGGGCCAACGGGCACCTTCCAGCAGTTCGTCGATCCGGCGTTCGCGGGCACTATCCAGCAAGCCGCTCGCCCGCCCGCCGACGGCGTCACCCGGACGTTCCAGATTCCCGACCTCGGCCCACCGCCGAGCGTCTCGTCGCGGCACGAACTGACTCTGCTGATCGTCCGCAGCAAGGAAGGCCTGGACGAGCCGCTCATCCACGGCTACCAGCTCTCGCGCGAACTCGGCAGCGGGGCGTATGGCACCGTGTGGGAGGCGCAGAACGCCGACACGCACGAGCGGGTGGCCATCAAGTTCTTCCTGTCCACGCGGCAGGACACTGGCACCGTGCTGGAAGAAGTCACCAACCTCCGCGATGCCGACGGGTGCTACGGCATCATCTCGGTGAAGCAGGTGAACCGGCACGGCACGCCGCCGCACAACATCCCGAACTATGTGATGTCGCTCGAACTGGGCGGCTCGCTCCAGAAGCGGATCGACGCCGGCCCGCTGCCGCCGGCCGAGGCGGTGCGACTGTTCACGCACCTGTGCCGGGCGATGGCGTTCGTTCACTCGCGGGGGTTGCTGCACTGCGACCTGAAGCCGGCGAACATCCTGCTGAACGCGGCCGGCGAGCCGGTCGTGGCAGACTTCGGCCAGGCCCAGCGAACGTCGAGCACGGTCGCGGCCCTCGGCACGTTCTTCTACATGGCCCCGGAACAGGCCACGCGGCAGATGCGCACGCCCGCCACGCAGTCGGACGTATACGCCCTCGGCGCGATCCTGTACACGATGCTCGTCGGCAAACCGCCACGGCACGACGAGGCACTGTTGGCGAAGTTGCGGAACACGACCGACGTGGACGACACGCTCGAAGCGTACCGCGAAGGCTTGAAGAAACTCCCCCCGCCGACGGCCCATCGGGCGTTCGCCGACCGCCTGCTGGCCCAACTGATCGACCGCTGCCTGAACCTCGACCCGACGCAGCGGCCCGACGACGCTGGCGACATCGTGCGCATCCTGAAGCACCGCGACTGGTGGAATCGCACGCGGCCGATTCTGACGATCGGCACTGTGGCGACGGCCGTGGCCCTGATGCTGATGCTGAGCCTGAGCGCATGGGCCGGGGACTTCGTGCTGACGCGGTCGAAGGGGGACATCACGCGGGAAATCCAGGGCAGTTTGCTCCGCGATGCCTGGTTCGGCCGGCAGGAGACGGAGGCGAAGATTCACGAGCGGATCGAGAGCCTGGAAGACGCCGCCTTCGGCTGTTCGCCCGAACTGCGGGACCACCTCCGCCGACTCGCCGACAAGGTGCGGGCCAATCGGTACGACCCGACGGCGGTGACGGAAGAGGACCGCCGACTCGGCGATGAGTGGATCAAGAAGTGCCTGCTGGATCAACTCTTTCGCGAGGCTCCCGGCGGGCGGAAGTCGATGAGCCTGGTGCTGGTGGTGGACGGCCGCGGGTTCTTCCAGTCGCGGGTGCGGGAAGCGAAACAGGCACTGGAGAAGGTTGAGGTGGAATCCCGCACGGGCGAGTCGGTGCGGGCGCTGTACCAGGGCGACTGGTCGTTCCGCGATTACTTCAACGGGGCGGGCAACGACTACGCCGGCCGCGGTCGGCCGCACGCCCCGATTCCGGCGACGCACATCAGCCAGGCGTATCAATCGACCGCCGACGACCGCCCGTGGCTGATCGATCTGTCATCGCCGGTGCGGTCGATGGCCTACGGGGACAAGGCCGAGGTCGTGGCCCTGATCATCTCCGGGTTCGACCTGAATCGCGACCTGCGGCCGTGCATCGAGGCTCCGTCGGATACGTTCCCCGCCGATATGACCATCGCCAGTCAGGTGAAGTCGGTGCTGGTGAACGACCGCGGGTCGTGGGTCTGGCACGAGGAGGCGATGGCCCGGCTGAAGGCCGACGCCGCCCACCCGCGCGACCCCGAGTCGTACCTGGTGCCATGGACCGACGGGCTGCGGTTCCCGACCATCGCTGGCGACCCCGACCCGCTGGTCCGCGGCATTTCGTCCGACCACCGGGATATTCTCGCCCCCACCGACGGCACCGCCGCCGATCACTTCCTCGCCGCCTACGAGCCGCTCCACCCGTTCGCCAACAGCCGATACGAGCACCTGAAGCCGCGCGAGTGGCAGTTGGTGGTGAAACTGAACGCGAACACCGCCCTACGGCCGGTGGACGACCTAAAACACAAGATGCTGTGGGCTGGGTCGATCTTGTTTGTCGGCCTGTTGGCCGTGACCATCACGTTGTGGGTTTGGCTGATCCGATTGCTTCGCCGTCAGGAGTTCGCGACACATGGCTGAACTGGAAGCCCTCTACGAGAACAAAGAACAGAACGTGCGGAACGGCTGGCGGAACGTCCTCCCGACGAACGAGCCGATCAAGCTCGGCCGCGCCTACGGTCAGGCCGACTGGTGGATGAACGATAACCTGATCTCGTCGTTCCACGCGACGGTTCAGTGGGACGGCGAGAAGCTGACCGTCCACGAGCGAACGCCGCCGCCGACGAACCGCATCTACTATCAATCCCGCCCGCAGCCGAACTTCTCGCTTGCGCCGGGCGATTCGTTCGTCATCGGCAACACCGTGTTCATGCTGCACGCCGGGGCCACGTCAATCGTCGGCGGGGGCGACCGCCCGGACATGACCATCCCGGCCGAGGCGAGCTTCACGCGGGCACAACTGCGGCAGGTGCCGTTCGACACGTCGGCCACGTTCCTGCGGGCACTCGAGCAGATTCCCGACGTGCTGCGGCTGGCCAACGACGAGGACATGCTGTTCCGCAACATGGTGAAGGTCGGCCTGGATGCTCTGCCCCACGCCGATGCCGTGGCCGTTGTGCAAATCCCGGACGAGGCCACCGACGCCGACAAGCGGGTGCTCGTCCGCACGCACCAGCAGCGGTTGTCGGGCAAGGCGGACGTATTCATGCCGAGTCGCCGGCTGGCCTTCCGGGCCATCCGGGCCGACAAAAAATCCGTCGCCCACGTCTGGGTCGGCGAGAAGGCCGAGGACATGACCATCCGCATGGACTCCAAGCTGCCCGGCGTGCCGTGGGCCATCTGCACGCCGTTCAAGGACGACTCCGGGTGGGGCTTCTACGCCGACGGCCGACTGGCGAAAGAGCCGCACGTGGTCGGCGGTCAGGTGCGGGACAAGGAACTGCTCGACTACCAGAAGGTGATTGAACTCATCGCCGGCCTGATCGAGTCCACCCGCAAGGCGCACCAACTCGACCGCCAACTGACGACCTACCGCCGGTTCATCCCGCGGCGGCTCTGGAACGACGCCTCAGCCGAGCAACTCGACGAAGTACTGCACCCACGGTTGACGACGGCGACCGTGATGTTCTGCGACCTGCGGGGTTCGTGCCGCTTCGCCGAGGAGGGCGCAGCGAGCCTGGAGGAAACGTGGTTCGATCTGTCCACGGCCATCGACGACATGACGAACATCATCTCCGGCGAAGACGGCATCGTGGCTGGCTTCCAGGGGGATGCCGTCATGGCCTTCTGGGGCTGGCCGGACGACGACGCCGACCAGATCGAGCGGGCGGCGAAGGCGGCACTCCGCATCCGCCGGCGGTTCGACCAGCACGGCTGGTGGAAGACGCTCAGTTGCGGCATCGGCATCGCCCACGGGCAGGTGATGGCCGGCCGCATGGGCGCGTCGGAACTGGCGAAGGTCGACGTCTTCGGCCCGACGGTGAACCTGGCCTCGCGGCTGGAATCGCTGACGAAGCGGTTCGGCGTTCGCATCCTCGTGGACGAACCGGTGGGCAAGTACCTTTCCGACAAGAAGTGGAACCAGGGCCGCATCCGCCGGCTGGGCCGGTACACACCAGCCGGCATGACGAAGGGACTTATGATGAACGAACTCCTGCCGCCGGAGCACGAGCCGGTGCAGGGGAACATCAAGGAGCCGCTGCGCCGCAGTTGGGACGAAACCATCGGCCTGTTCCTGTCCGGGCAGTGGGGCGAAGCCCGACGCCGTTTCGAGCTACACTTCGCCAACGACGCAACCGCGAAGCTGCTGCTGGAGCAGATGACGAAGGCGAACGACGCCCCCCCGAAGGACTGGGCCGAGAAGCCCGAGATCGCGTTCGACACGAAGTGATTCTTCATTTTGCGGTTCGCGTTCGTCGTTTTGAGTTGGCACGGACAATTCAAAACGACGAACGCGAAACGCAAACCTCAAACACGTCCTTGCACCGCGCCGGGAATCTGTCATCATCGTCGGTGCGTCCCGCTTCCCTCTTCGGATTCGTCCCATGATTCGCCGATCTGCACTCGTGCCCGCGGTGGGGTTGCTCGCGCTGGGCTTCGCGTTCGCGCAGGAGAAGCCGAGGTACAAGGCCCACGACATGAGCCGGCCGCGGCCGCCGATCGTGGAGCCGGGCACCGCCAGTACGCCGGACGTTGCCGGTAAGCCGCCGGCCGATGCGGTCGTGCTGTTCGACGGCAACAACCTCGACCTGTGGCGGGCGGGCGGCAAGAAGGCCGACGACACGCCGAAGTGGAAGGTCGAGAACGGCTACTTCGAGGTGGTGCCTCGCACCGGCAGCATCGAGACGCGGCAGAAGGAATGGACCGACGCGCAACTGCACATCGAGTGGGCGACGCCAAAAGAGGTGAAGGGCCAGGGCCAGGGCCGCGGCAATAGCGGCATCCACCTCGGCGGGTTCGGCGAAATTCAGGTGCTGGACTCGATCGACAACGACACCTACCCGGACGGTCAGGCGGGCGGGTTGTACGGGAAGTTCCCGCCGCTCGTGAACGCCTCGCGGAAGCCGGGCGAGTGGCAGACGTATGACATCGTCACGCAACTCGCGAAGGTCGCCGCCGACGGCAAAGTCGTGCGGCCGGCCCGCATCACGGTCTTCCACAATGGCGTGCTGATCCATCACGCGACCGAGTTCGGCAACAAGGTCGGCCCCTTCGGCATCAGCCTGCAAGACCACGCCAACCCGGTCCGCTATCGCAACATCTGGGTGCGGAAAGTGAAGGACTACGACGAACCGGCCGACGAGAAGAAGTGATGGGGCGAAGCCCAGGAACGGCCGTTCCTGGGCTTCTGGTTTACTTCCCATCGCCCGGCTGTCGGTACACCAGCACCCGTGCTTTCTCCGGGGCTTCTTCCCGCGATAGCTCTTCCGGCCACCAGTACTTCAACTCGGCCACGTTCTTCGTGTCGGCGACCACGTCCAACGCGGCCTGGTATCGCGGCAACAGCGAGTGTGGCGACTTGCCCGGCTCCAGCACCACCCATCGGGCGGCCGGCGGCATCGGGTCGGGCGGCACCACCGACAGCGTGCGCCCGGCGTACCACTGCGCCCACTCGAACGGGTCGATCACCGCATCGTTCAGCTCGACGTGCGCGGCCAGATACCGGCCGGCGTGCGGGTGGCCGATGCGCGTTTCGTGCGGCGTCTTCAGCGCCGACGGCAGTGCCCCGGCCACCAGCACCACGAGCAACCCGCGGGCGCCCGCCTTCGACCACGGCGTCAGCCAGCGGCAGAACGATTCCAGCGACGCGGCCGTGAACAGACACAGGATCAGTACCACGACGACCGTGTGCCGTTCGGACACGTACCCCTCCTTCAGCGACAGCGCGGCCAGCACCCCGAGGTTGATGACGCTGAGGACCGCGAGCATGGCCAGGGCCGGGTCGGCGGCGATGCGGCGGCGCTGAACGAACAGACCGATGAGGCCGAGGAAGAAGGCCGCGTAGTGGGCCGCCTTCATCGTCTCCTTGGCGATGGCCGAGGCCGCCCACGCCGCGCGGTTGCCTTGCGAGGAGAAGTCGGCGAACAGAGCCGGCGAGCGGGCGAGGTCGCCACGGTTCTGCTGCCACAGCGGAGCGGGGGCGGTGCCGTTCATCTTCTGGAGTATGTCGTTCACGGCGTTCTTGTTCGAGAAGCCGTTGATGACGATCATGTACGGGGCGGCGGCCAGGCCGAAGCCGATGGCCAGGGCGGCGAGGCGGCCGAGAGCTTCGCCGCGGCTCCAGGTGCGGAAGATGCCAACGCCGGCGATGGTCACGCCCGTGGCCAGCAGGAACATCACGCCTTCCGGCCGCACGAGGTAGGTTAGCCCGGTGAAGAGGCCAGCGAGCAGGAACAGGCCCACGCTCCGCCGCCGCAGGCCGAGAACGCTGAAGAACATCGTCGTGGATGCGAGCAAGAGATAGAGCGATTCCGTG
>JBBQCQ010000084.1:0-9877 GCA_038318835.1 Gemmatales bacterium
CGCCCAGCCCGCGGTCGGCGCGGACGGCGTCGACCAGCGGGCCACCCCTCACCGACGGCCGGCCGGCCCGGCCGCCGCGGCGGACGACGCGAGTGAACGAGCGGTTCGGCCCGGGGCTAGACATTTGCAGGATCCGTTGCGCGGGTTCGAGGACGTCGGCGGCCGACGCGGGGGATTTCCGCCGGTCGATCGTAACCGGTTGGCCGGCCGACGGTAAGGGCGGAAAGTCCGACGGCGGTTTCGGCGGCCCGGACGGCGGCATTTTCTGGCCATATTTCGATTTCGGGCGTGGACGCGCTGACTCGCCCGAAGTCGGGGTTCGAGTGGAGCGGTAGTGGCTCGAGCGCGAACGGTGCGATGCGGTGCGGTCGCCGGACGCTGAGGTCGACGAGCACCTCCGCGTCGGCCCGGCGGTACGGGTAGTCGGGCGGGACGAGCTCGAACGCGAGCCACCGCCGGGCCGACGCATGGTCGGCGGCCGCCGCGAACTCGGTCGCGGTCGTCGGCGGGGCGGTGTCGGTCTCCCAGCCGGGTCCGCGGACGGCGGCCAGAAATAGTTCGACGCCGAGCGGCCCGAACCGGTAGGCGGCCCGGCGGACGGCGTCGGCGACGGTCGGCGTCGGGCCGCCGGCGTTCAAGAACACGCCGGCGATGAACGACCGCTGCCAGAGTCGGTCGCGGCAGGAGTAGAACAACTTTTCGTAGTAGTCGACGACCTCGGGCGAGGTGCCGACGGCGGCGGCGATGACGTCGTCAGTCTGGGCGGCGAGCAGTCGTGCCTGGACCTCAAGGACGGCGTCAGCTGATGCCGTCGTGTGCCAGGCCGTGGCGGCCTGCATGGCCGCCCACTCGTCGTCCGACGGGGCGTCCCACCTCCAGCCATACATCTGGGTGAGCAACTTGCGGACGAGTTCGTCCGGCACGTCCTTCCGCCGCGTCGCGACGAACGCCATTCGCCCTTCGTGAAGGGCCGCGGCCAACTGCGGTCGCCAGTCGGGTGGGCGAAGAGGCGAATCGAGTCGTAGGGTCAGGAAGTCCGAGTCCACGTTCACATCATCTCCCCGGTGGTGTCTAACCTTGATTTGACCAACGGCCGGGGCTGCCAAGTCGGACGGCCTCGCCTGGACGAACTCTGCGGCAGTGAAAAGTCGACCGTGGCTCGCCTTCCGATGTCGGAGTTCCCGTTCGGTCGCCGCGCGGCGACTGAGGGTGAACCGTCAAAGCCCGCCCCGTCCCCGGCACGTCCATCAGTCGGTAGAGGACTTTGACCCGAATCCGAATCCCGCTCCGGGCTCGGCCGTTGTCCCGGGCCGGGTCGCAGACGATGATACCGTCGCTACCGGAGCGATATCAAAGTCAATGGTGACGGCCGTCCTGATCGGGGCTCAGGGTTCGCGATTGCGCCCCGCCACCGCTTAGATGATCGGTTGCGACGACTATGTAGGCACTTAGCTCGCCATCCGAATGTGCCGGCTGCGCATCCCCCTGCCAATAGGAGAACGGGTATGGAGTTCGATCCCGAGTTGCTGGTGGCGGCCTACGCCTTGGGCAACACCGTCGTCGGGTATCGGTCGTTGACGGAATTGCACTATCTTGACGACGAGGGCTTGACCGATTCGGACGAGTACGTGAGTCCGATCGTTCCTCCGCCCGTCGAGGAACACTACGGCCGCCTCCGCTACGCGGCGGGCCGCCTCCGGGCTGTCAATCCGGAGAAGATCGGCGCAGTCGTGGAAGTGCTCGACCGTCAGCACTTGCGGGTGGAGGCCGCCTGGCCCGACCCGGACCGGTTCCGAATCCTGGAACGCTTGCGGGCGTCGGCCCTGGCCGACTTTCCCGACCCGGCCGACAGCGTACGGGCGAACGAAGCCGGCAGCCTTGGGCTGGAGGCGTGGCGGGAATACGAAGCCGCGGCCGGAGCACTCGCGAGCACCCTCCCCGCACCATTGAGCCAACTGTACCGCCTCGGCCGAGAGGTCACACGAGTCTTGTACCCGACGTACGCGGACCGCGACCCGACGACCGGGGCCGTGGCGGACTCAGAACCCGTCGTACGTTCGCGACGCCTTGGCCCGGGCGGTCCAAGAGTGCTTTGTCGAGGTCACCCGCCACGTGCCTGCCTTCGCCAGCGTTCACGAGTTCGGGTACTGGACGGGGGCACCGTTAGAGAACGTAATCGCACTACATCGGCTCATTGAGGAAAGCCTAGCAACCGCCCGGGCCGCACCGGCTGACACATCAGAAATCGCGAACGCGCAACGAATCGAGATTCCCTCTCAAACTCCGCCTGTGGACTCGAAGGAAAATGACGACCAGGAAGAGATAGATAGAGAGGGAGACTTGAGCATAAATAATGAATTATTCATGAGAATTTTAGATAACATTATGCTGGACACAAAATCACATGATATGCGAAAGATCGTCGAAATAATCAAAAATCCAAAACTGAACCTTCACCAAAAACTGGTCATGATCGAGACTGTCATCCCAATTCCGACGACCATCACTGCGAACGAACTCGCCAAAATCTTGGGTAAAACGCATCAAGCGGTTACTAACACGGATTGGTGGAAGTTCACGTTCCAACCTCGTCAGGCGCAGGAACGTATCGATCGTCGTGGTAGCCAACGGACCAAAATGAACCCGCGAAAACATGGGGGCACCAAAGGGGACAGTCTCGAATAGCGGTTGCCGCCAGCTTGCCGGGTTGCCAGGCGGTTGCCAACGGGACACAATTTCCCGCGAACTTCTGCGTGAATTTGCGAGTACGGACGGCCACGCTCGCGCGGAATCAGTTGCCCTTTCGGTTGCCCGCGGCGGTTTGAGTGTAGGGCCCCATTCGGGCGGCCCGGCGGCAAGAGATTACTCTCATGACCGATCGTCTGATGAATGCGCGTCGACTAAACACCCCCCTGGCCTTACGCCCTCGTGAGGCGGCCGAGTTGCTCGCCGTCTCGCCCCGCACCCTGTGGGCCTGGACCAAGGCCGGTCTGATCCCGCACCTCCGCGTGGGGACGGGGCGGCGCAAGACCGTGCTCTACCCGCTCGCCGACGTGCAGGAATGGCTCGCCGCGCAGGCCGTCGCGACGAAAGGGGTGCAGGCATGACCCCGATCGAACAAGTCCTCGCCAAGTTGCCCGAGGCGACTTCGTCTGGCGATGGCTGGGCGGCACACTGCCCGGCCCACGTCGACCGTCAGCCGAGCCTGAGCATCAGTACCGCCGGGGACGGTAAGGTGCTACTCAAGTGCCACGCCGGATGCCCCACTGAAGAGGTGGTAGCCGCACTCGACCTGACGCTCGCGGAACTGTTCCCGCGAGCCGCAAACCACCAGTGGTCGGGGGCAAAAGAAAAAGGACCGGCGTGCGAGACCGCTGGAGAGGTCGTCGCGTACCTGGAATCGAAGCTCGGCAAAGCGACCCAGAAGTGGCGGTACCGCGACGCGACCGGCGAAGTCGTCGGGCTGGTGGTTCGCTGGACACGGTCCGATGGGACGAAAGACATTCGTCCTGTCTCGCGGCTAGCCGACTGCTGGCGGGCCGCGGCGATGCCGCCCCCCCGCCCCCTCTACAACCTGCCCGACTTGGCGGCCGCGGAACGGGTCGTCGTCTGCGAGGGCGAGAAGGCGGCGGACTCTGCTACCGCCCTCGGGTTCGTGGCAACGACATCGGCCGGCGGGGCCAGTTCTGCGGCCCAGACGGACTGGAGCCCCTTGGCCGGCAAGACAGTTTGGATTCTCCCGGACAACGACGAGCCGGGCCGCAAGTATGCGGCCGCCGTCGCCAGCACGGTGCAGGCCCTGACGCCGCCGTCGGTCGTCAAGATCGTCGAGATCCCGGACCTGCCCGACAAAAGGGATCTGGCCAACTGGGTGTCGGCCCGGATCGCCGAGCGGCCGGTGGCCCCGGCCGATGAGCCCGCCATATACAAGGCCATGATCGAGGAGTTGGCCGCCCGGGTCGAGCCGGAACCGGCCCCGGCCGGGGACGAGCCGTACCGCCCGTTCCCGGTCGAGGCCTTGCCTGAGCCGGTGGCGACGCTCGTTCGCCGCGCGGCGACGGCCATCGGGTGCGACCCGGCCTACGTCGCGCTGCCCCTGCTGAGCGGCCTGGCCGCCGCCGACGGGACATCGCGTCAGATCGAGCTGAAGCCGGGGTGGGCGGCCCCGGCGATCGTCTGGACGGTCGTCGTCGGCGAAAGCGGCACCCAGAAGACGCCGGCCTTTCAGCTCGCCCTCCGGCCGTTCCGCGCGCGGGAGACGAGGGCCATGGTGCGACACGCCGCGGCGACGAAGGCGCACGACGCCGAACTGGCACGGCGGCCAGCAGCGGCGGGGAGGGGGCGAAAGACGGCCGCATCCGAGTCGCCGATCGGAAAACCGCCCGCGCCCGCGTGCGAGCGGTTCGTCGTCGGCGACACCACCGTCGAGGCCCTTGCCCCGATCCTCCTCGACAACCCCCGGGGCCTACTCGTGGCCCGCGACGAACTGGCGACATGGTTCGGGTCATTCGACCGGTACGCCGGCAAGCGGCCGGCCGGGTCCGACGCCGCCAACTGGCTGTCGATGTTCAACGCCGAGGCCGTCACGGTCGACCGGAAGACCGGCACCCCGCGGACCATCCACGTCCCGCGGGCGGCCGCTTGCGTGACCGGCGGGATCCAGCCGGGGGTGTTCCGCCGGGCCCTGGGCGAGGAACACCGCGAGTCCGGCCTCGCGGCCCGGTTCCTCGTGTGTTGGCCCCCCCGCCGGGTCCGGCTGTGGACCGAGGCCGAGATCGACCCGGCGGCGGTCGTCGCCGTCGACCGGGTCGTCGACCGGCTGTACGACCTCAAGGCGGCGACCGGCGACGACGGCGAGCCGTGTCCCCACTCGGTCCGTCTCTCGCCCGACGCGAAGGCGCGCTACGTCGCGTACTACGAGTCCCACGCCGTCGAGCACAACGAGTTGACCGGCGACCTGGCGTCGGCGTGGTCCAAACTGGAGGAGTACGCAGCCCGACTCGCCTTGGTCGTCCACTGCACGCGATGGGCGGCCGACGACTCGTCGCTCGCCGACCCGGAAACGCTGGACGGGGCGAGCATGGCGGCCGGCATCTGCCTGGCGGCCTGGTTCAAGAACGAGACCCGACGGGTCTACGCCCTGCTGACCGAAACTGAGATTGCCTGCGCTCGCCGGCAGTTGTTCGAATGGTTCCAACGCCGAAAGGACCCCGCGACTGCCCGCGAGGTCCAACAGGGCTGCCGGTGGCTGAAGACCGCGGCGGACGCCGAAGCGGCCCTCGAGGATCTCGCGCGCTCCGGCGCCGGCCTGTGGGAAGAAGTTGTACCGACCGAGAAAGGCGGCCGGCGGACACGGCGATTCAGACTCACTCGTTCCATCTAAATTTAGAGCCCTTCCGAACCCGACCCGCAGGGAGGGTTTCGTAGACGTAGACAGCGTGTCGGAGCGGCCGAACGGCGGCTGCTCCTTTTTTGTTTGCCCCAGGGGGCGAACCTGCTTCTCATTCACGAAAGACTGCAATCATGGCTTCGGTCATTAACGACCCGAACGGCCGGCGGCGGATCCAATTCGTCGCCCCGGACCATACCCGCAAGACGATCCGGCTCGGCAAGATCGACCGCAAAGGGGCCGAGGCGATCAACCGCCACGTCGAGGCGCTGTTGTCGGCAAAAATCGGCGGCCAGCCGATCCCCCGCGACACGGCGGCGTGGCTGGCCGGAATCGGCGAGTCTTTGAAGGAGAAATTGGCGGCCGTAGGCCTGGTCGAGGCCCCGAAGAAGGCTGTCCTGGGCGAATTCCTCCGCACCTACGTCCTGGCCCGAACGGACGTCAAGCCGGCCACGCTCGAAGTCTGGGAGCAGCCGTGCCGGAACCTGATCGACTTCTTCGGCGACGACAAGCCGCTCCGGGCGGTCACGACGGGCGACGGCGAACAGTTCAAGGCGTGGTTGCTCACGGAACGTCTCGCCCCCGCGACCCTCGCCAAGCGGCTGACGTTCGCGCGGACCTTTTTCCACACGGCCCGGAAGCACAAGCTGATCGACGAGAACCCGTTCGCCGAGGTCAAGATCCCCACGGCCAACGTCAGCGCCCGCCAGAGTTTCGTCGGCCGAGATGCCGTCCAGCGGTTGCTGGCGATGGCCAAACCGACGTGGCGCGTCATCATCGCCCTGTCGCGGTACGGCGGCCTTCGGTGCCCGTCCGAAGTCCTCTCCCTCGAATGGCGGCACGTCGACTGGGACCGGGGGCGGATCACCGTGCCGTCCCCGAAGACCGATCGGTACGACGGCAAGGGGAGTCGGGAGACCCCCTTGTTCTCGGACCTACGTCCCTTGCTGGAGGAAGCGTTCGAGTTGGCCGAAGCCGGTCAGACGCACGTCGTCGGCGGGAACCACCTGGCGAAGGCCAATGGCCCGACGGGGTGGAAGAGCTGCAACCTCCGAACGACGTTCAAGAAGTTGGTGCAACGCGCGGGCCTGGAACCGTGGCCGCGGCTGTTCCACAACCTGCGGTCGAGCCGCGAGACGGAATTGCTGGACGCGTTCCCGGTCCACGTCGTCGCGAAGTGGATGAGGCACGACCCGAAGGTCAGCCTGAAGCACTACGCCCAGACGATGGAGGAACACTTCGAGCGGGCGGCCGGCGGCGCAAAAAGCGGCGCACTGGAGGCGCAAAAAGCGGCGCAGCAGGTGGCCGCGGGGAGTCGCAGGGAACCGAAGACTTTGCCGCAAGACGAACAGGGGGAAGCAGTTGTTGCTTCCCCCTGCGACTCGTCGCGATGTCCTGCACAAGCATCTAGCGGAGAGGGCGGGATTCGAACCCGCGGTGCAATTTTACTCGCACGCCGCTTTAGCAAAGCGGTGCTTTCGACCACTCAGCCACCTCTCCGACACGGCAAATCTTAGCACCCAATCCCGACGGCGACAATACCCACTCGTCACGCCGACGGCTTCTCGTGCAAATGCAGATGGTACGGCCCGAGAGTTCCGCCGTAATTACCAGCCGTGATGCCCAGGATGCCGGGGCGACAGGCGGCCCTCACCCCGACCTTCATTGCCGTCGCCACCGAGGCCAAGTCGAGGCCGTCAATGACCACCTCATACACCGCGTTCACGCCCGCCGGGAGTTTTGAAACCACTTGCCCGCGGAGGGTCGGGCAGTAGGCGTCGTTGGTACTCGCCTTCAACGCCTTATACTGGCTGCCGACCTTGCTGCCGGCCCGCACGATGCCGCCGGGGAACGGCATGATGACGTTCCGCACGCCGCGGATCGCGGCAACGGCTTCGGTCGTGGCTTGTAGTGCGACGGCCTGCGTTGCGCCGAGGACGAGGAAGTTTCCGCCGGCCACGCCCTTCACGGTACCGAACACGTCCTGACAGAGGAACTCGCCGTCCATCGTTGGGATACGCCAGTAGCGGACGCCGTCGAGTCGCTTGCTGATCTGCCAGCCGTCGCCGAAGTACCGGAGGCTGCCGCCGATTTTGATGCTCTTGCCGGGGTCGCCGACGAGGCCGCTATAACACGCGGTCGTCGGGCAGGTGAGAATGCACTGGGCCACGCGGTTGATGAGCGCCTTCTGCAAGGCGTCGCGGCTGAAGGCGAAGAAGAGCAGCGATACCCCCGGTCGGCCGTCGGGGGTTTCATCCGGTGGCAGTTCGCGCTCGATGCCGGCTTCCACGTCACAACCGATGATCGAGGCGGCGTAGCCGGTGGAAACTTGCCCGGCGGTGCGTGCCCATTCGGGCGTCTCGGCCGTCACGATCAGGCGCGAACCGGTGATGGGGAAGGCTTCCGCGAAGGTGTCTTCGATTGGGACGCCGTGAATCGTGAGCAAGGCAGCCGTCCAGGAAGAAGTCGTGCGAAGACAGTTGGGGACGCGGTCGCTATTTTATCAATTCCGCGGTCGCTCCTCACCCGGCCGGAGTACAGCCATCGCAAGCCCGCAACTGAACATCGTCGCAAACGCCACCTGTGCGGGGTGCGGTTGCGTCTGCGATGACATCGAGTTGCACCACGACGGCCGCACGATTCGCGAAGCGAGAAACGCCTGCGAGCGCGGCGAGGCGTGGTTTCGCGAGCCGACGGGCGAACCGCAATCCCCCGGAGTGTTGCTCGATGCCGCGGTGGAAGAGGCGGCTGAGATTCTGCACGCGGCCGACCTGCCGCTCGTCTTTGGCCTCGGTTACGCAACGTGCGAAGCCCAGCGTGAGGCGATCGCGTTGGCGGAACAACTCGGCGGCACCATCGACACCGAGACATCGCTGTCACACGGGTCGATGGAAATGGCGGCCCAACTCGGCGGCAAAATCACGTGTACGCTCGGCGAGGTCAAGAACCGGGCGGACTTCGTCCTCTATTGGGGGGCGAACCCGGCCCAGACGCACCCGCGGCACTTCGAGCGTTACACCCTGACGCCGAAGGGGAAGTACACGCCCAACGGCCGGGCGGATCGCACGCTGGTCGTCGTCGATGTCCGCGAGACAGCGAGCACGGCCGCGGCCGATGTCTTCCTCTGCATCCGGCCGGGGCAGGACTTCGAGGCGCTCACGATCTTGCGGGCGGTCGTGCAGGGCAGTCGCTTCGACGAGGCGAAGCTGGCCGCGACCGGGCTGACGCTCGACCAACTCCGCGACCTGTCGCGGCGGATGAAGAAGGCGCGGTACGGGATCGTCTTCGTCGGCATGGGGCTGTTCCAGACGCGCGGCGAGTTTATGAACTGTGCGGCGGTCACGGCCCTGGTGATCGAACTGAATTCATGGACGCGATTCATCTCGATGCCGATGCGGTCGCCCGGCAACGTCAGCGGGGCCGACGCAGTGCTAAGCTACACAACCGGCTACCCATTCGCGGTGAACTTCAGCCGCGGCTACCCGCGGTACAACCCCGATGAGTTCTCGGCGGCCGGCCTATTGTCGCGAGGCGAGGTCGATGCCGCGCTCATCGTGGGCACGGATTCGCTGACGAAACTGCCGCAAGCGGCCCGCGATCACCTGTCGCGCATCCCGACGATCACGCTGGACGCGAAGCCGCCGAGCTTGGGGTCGAGCGTACACATCACGACCGCCGCAGTTGCGGCCGGGACGGTCTACCGGATGGACAAGGTGCCGCTGACGCTGCGCCCGCCGCTGACTTCGCCGAACGTCTCCGATGAAGTTGCGATACGTCTCATCCGCGACGCCCTTGCGAAGAAGGCGGCTTGGTATCCGACGGCAGCCGCGGTGATGTCGGCAAAATGATTCGCCGCTGATGCACGCAGATCAATCCGAAATCCAAATCCTGCTTCGGTTCTGATCTGCGTTCATCCGCGGCCATCTGCGGCCAAACTATTTTTTTCGAGAGCGATGATGCTTCGCATTCAAGGTGGAACGGTCTACGACCCCGCGAACGGCGTGAACGGCGTCGTGAAGGACATCGTCCTCGACGGCGGCAGGGTCGTGGCCGACGGCGTGGGTGGCCGCACCATCGACGCGACGGGGATGATCGTCTTGCCCGGCGGGGTGGACGTGCATACTCACGTGGCCGGGGCGGGGCTGAACTTCGCGCGGTCGATGATCCCGGAAGAACACCGGCAGTCGTCGCCGATCTTGCGGTCGCGCACAACGCGGGCGGGCCTCGGCGGGCCGACGCCGACGAGCTTCGCGACGGGCTACCTGTATGCCGGCATGGGGTGGACGACGGTCAACGAGGCGGCCGTGCCGATGCTGACCGCGAAGCGGACGCACGACGAGTTGCACGATACGCCCATCGTGGATAAGACGTGTTGTGTTTTGATGGGCAACAACGAGTTGATCCTCGACCTGCTCGAACGCGGCGAACAGGAACGGGCGAAGCAGGTGGTGGCGTGGTACCTGTGGGCGGCGAAGGGGTACGGCATCA